>NZ_PQCE01000085.1:0-252 GCF_002964725.1 Pseudoalteromonas sp. T1lg76 | reverse complement strand
TTGAGGTCACGAGTTCGAACCTCGTGTGCCGCTCCAAATTTTCACTCGTTTAGCTCAACGTTTGAATCTCACTCAGAGCACTTATGAAGCGGCACTAGCTCAGCTGCTAAATTGCAAAGCCGCAACCTCAGGTTGCGACCAGCGATAAAACAAAGAGCAACCTATGAAGCGGCACTAGCTCAGCTGGTAGAGCGCAACCTTGCCAAGGTTGAGGTCACGAGTTCGAACCTCGTGTGCCGCTCCAAATTTTCA
>NZ_PQCE01000084.1:0-201 GCF_002964725.1 Pseudoalteromonas sp. T1lg76 | reverse complement strand
TTGAGGTCACGAGTTCGAACCTCGTGTGCCGCTCCAAATTTTCACTCGTTTAGCTCAACGTTTGAATCTCACTCAGAGCACTTATGAAGCAGCATATTTTTGCTTCAGACCTATGAAGCGGCACTAGCTCAGCTGGTAGAGCGCAACCTTGCCAAGGTTGAGGTCACGAGTTCGAACCTCGTGTGCCGCTCCAATTTTCCC
>NZ_PQCE01000083.1:0-950 GCF_002964725.1 Pseudoalteromonas sp. T1lg76 | reverse complement strand
AAGCTTCATAATTGAATTAACAGTTAATTTAAGACATTCATCATGACCCAACGGCCACCGATTTGCGCAAACTTACACTGCCCGCTTTTACCCCTAATAAGTTAATTGTCCTCATACTTCTTCCTTAATCTCAATGCAGTGAATCATTCTCAAGGGATTCACTCGGTTAAAAATACTTTATGGATGATGTAACGATAGTCCCAAGAAAAGCAAAACATACGCCGGTTTTATGCATATGCTAAGTAAGAAGAGCGACGTCCCCTTAGCACTATTTTCTATATATCAAGTACCCACTTTGTGGTGCCTGGCAATTGCTCAAAAACACAGCTCTCCACATAACCGATATTCCTATTTCCAGCGCCATTATTATCCCACTTCACAATAACTTGGGCGGTATCACTTGGCGTCTCCTGAGACAAGGACACCGAGCGCTGCACATATGCTCCGGCCTCATCTAAGTAGCCTCTATGCTTGGCAGCGACTTTCTTAAGCTTTTGCGCCATTTTTGGCTTAAGGGTTCCTTTGAACTTTTCTTCAACAAAGGTCCACATTAAATCCATATCATTGTCGCGCATGGCATTTCGCCACACATGGCACTTTTCAATAAAGATGTCGGCTTGATTATTTTCGGCTGCAAACTCCACATTGGTACTGTCTTGGGCGGCCAGGCTCAGGCTCAAAGGTAAAAGCGCAACAAGGCTGAGTCGAAGTGTATTCATCTATTGCTCCATGCTTATATATTCAAATGAATAAAAACTAAAAAAAATGAAAAAATAATACCAAGCATCAAGCTCGCGGCTTATTTTAAGCCGCCCTTTTGCCCTTTAAAATGGACGTAGGAAAACCACACAGGATCGGTGAGTTCAAGCTTCATAATTGAATTAACAGTTAATTTAAGACATTCATCATGACCCAACGGCCACCGATTTGCGCAAACTTACACTGCCCGC
>NZ_PQCE01000014.1:0-87248 GCF_002964725.1 Pseudoalteromonas sp. T1lg76 | reverse complement strand
ATGTAGAATAACTACACCACACATGTGCCGCCTTGTATAAATACACTACAAACTGCTGCAGAAACGAACAACAAAGGTCAACAGACCCTAAGGAGTAAGAAGTATGTTGAATAATACTGAGCATGGTTATGGCTGGATGCACATTGCCTTGCATTGGTTGATGGCCATCGCCGTCTTTGGGCTTTTTGGCTTAGGCCTGTATATGGTCGAGTTAAGCTATTACGACAGCTGGTATAAAGGGTCGGTTGATTTGCATAAAAGCATAGGCCTGACCTTAGCAATGCTGTTGGTGCTGCGTTTGGTCTGGCGTTTAACTCAGGCGCGACCTCAGCCGGTGGACCGCAGCTTAATATGGCAAAATCGTTTTGCCCACTGGGTGCATATCATTTTGTACCTGATATTGGTGGTGATACTTATTTCTGGCTATCTTATATCTACGGCAGATGGCCGCGGTATTGAGGTTTTTTCCTTGTTTAGCGTTCCTTCGCTAGGGGAGTTTGTTGACAACCAAGAAGATATTGCTGGCATGGTGCACGAATACGCGGCCTGGAGCCTGGTGATTCTTGCTGGTTTACATGCCTTGGCGGCCCTTAAACACCATTTTATTAATCGCGATCATACCCTAGTGCGTATGTTGAAAGCGAAAAAAGGAGATTAATGTGAATAAAGCTCTAACTAAACTAACTCTGGCTGCAGCCATGATGGCCGCCAGTGGTGCTGCCAGCGCGGCGGATTATGTTATCGATACCCAAGGTGCCCATGCTTTTGTGAATTTCAAAATTCAACATCTTGGCTATAGCTGGTTACATGGCCGCTTTAACACTTTTTCTGGCGACTTCAGCTATGATGCGCAAAAGCCGAATGAGTCCAAAATCAAGGTGGTGATCGACACCGCCAGTATCGACTCAAATCATGCCGAGCGTGATAAACATTTGCGCAGCGGTGATTTCCTCAATGTGAAAAAACACCCAACGGCCACCTTTACTAGCACCAATATTGAGTTTACTGATGCTGATAATGCCAAGGTAAGCGGTGAATTCACCCTAAATGGCGTGACAAAACCTATCAGCTTTGATGTAACCAAGGTGGGAGAAGGCAAAGATCCTTGGGGTGGCTATCGCGCCGGCTTTAGCGGCCACACACGCTTTGCCCTGGCCGATTATGGCATAGATCAAGACCTGGGGCCGGCCTCGACCCATGTGGAAATTGAATTGTCTATCGAAGGCGTGCGTAAATAACCTCCTTTCTAACACGCCTACAGCGCTTGTTGTAGGCGTGGTCTTAATGCCGTGGGCAACCATTGCAACATCACATCCTTGTAGGTGTCGCTTGCCACCACCTGCTGCAGTGCCGGTGCCAATACTTTTAACTGTTGTTTTCCTAATTCATTGTTACTGCAGGCGATATAGCCATAGCTTAGGGCCGGCGCTTCAGTGATAGGGAAAATACTGAGTTGCTCATCTAAACCCATTTTCTCGCTTAGATATTGAAATTCGCTGGGATAACTTAGCAAGATATCGAGACGTTTTTTGGCCAGCATATAGGTGAGGCTGGCAAGCACATCGCGCCCGGGTCGGGTTGTTAACTGGGATTTAGGTACCTGGCCTATCACAGTATCCAGCTCATTGCCGTAGGAGCGTCCCATGGGCAGGCCTAAACGCAGATGATGCTCGCTCAGCAAATGGGTCAGAGACTGAGGTGCGCCCGGGGTTAAGCCCAGTTTTTGTGCCACTTCTTTGTGCATCACCAGAGCCGGTGATAAACCTATGGTGGAATACTGTTCGCTAAAGTGTAATTCAGAGCGTCGTTGCTCGGTTTTATACAGGGATAATAAACAATAGGTGCTTTGCTTATGGCGCAGCTCGGTCAATAAATGGCTGCTGGGGATGGCCATATATTTAAAGTCATACTCCGGCAACCGCTGCTGGAGTAAGTGGATCACTTGTTCATCGCGCCCTTGGCCGACATTGGTGCCATTGAAAATATAGTAGGGTTCGAAATCTAGGGTGAGCCAGGTAATACTGTTGCTGTTTATCCCGTAAGCTGTGCTGGAAAGAAGCAGGGCGATCCCTAGGGTTAGACGTTGCCAAGGTCGCTGCCGAAAAGCTTGTTGTAAACCATGTCTTAGATACCGCATACAAGTTACCGCTAATACTAATCAACCTTTTGAGTCTAGCACCGCTATAATTTTAGACCCATGAAATATATATAAAAATGTAAATGTTAGGCCCAGCTATAATCTCCTGCCTGGCTATTAATATGATGAATAATCAATACGCTAGCCTGAAATTAGCCAAGTAACTAAGACCTTGGTATAACTTAAAAAAAGTGACCAGGAGCGCCCTTATGACCCAGCAGCAAAGTTTAGCGGTCGCCTATATAGATGGTGATGGCATAGGCCCCGATGTGATGCCCTTGGTACGAGGGTTAGTGGATCTTGTACTCGAGCGCTGTTATGACGGCAGACAGATAATTAGCTGGCAGCCGTTATTACTTGGCGAGCAGGCGGCCCGAGAGGGGGATGGTGAATGGTTCCCACAGGCCACCATATCAGCGCTGCGTGAACTTAAGGTAGCATTGAAAGGGCCCATGAGTAGTGCCATTGGGGGTGGCTTTCGCTCGCTTAACATTGCCCTGCGTGAAGAGCTGGATCTGTTTTGCAATATGCGGGTGATCAAGGCCTTACCCGGTTTACCTTCGCCGCTCAAAAATCCCGACGGCATAGATTTGGTGGTCTTTCGCGAATGCAGTGAAGATAGCTTTGCCAGTATCGAGCTGGCAGCCAATAGCCCGGATGCAGCACGTTTGATTGAGGTATTGGAGCAGGAGCTCGGCTACCATAGGCTACGCTTTGTCGATAACTGCGCTCTGGCCATTAAAAACTGCTCACAAGCGGCCACCGAGCGGCTGATAAAACAAGCCGCCGACTATGCCATTAGCCAGCGGCGAAAAAAAATCACCTTGGTGCATAAAAGTAATGCCTGGCAGCTCACCGAAGGCCAATTCCAACGCTGGGCGCTCGATTACCTGCGTAAAGATTATCAACTGACAGTAAGTGATTGTCAGCAGCACTATCTTTTGCCCGGTGCTGATGGCACTCAGATACAGGTTGAGCAGATGATGTTGGATCAGGTGATGCAGCGACTGCCGCAGCAGGCTGGCAGTTTTGATGTGATGGTGTGCAATAACCTGGCAGGAGATCTTATCGCTGATTTAGCTGCGTCCCTGGTCGGTGGCGTGGGGATCATCCCGAGCGTCAATTGCAACCAGGAGCTGGCCTTGTTTGAGCCCAGTCACGGGCCGTTTCGGCGTATTGCCGGTAGCGGCCTGGCCAATCCCTGTGCCAGTGTTTGGGCGGCGGTCTTGATGTTAGAGCACTTGCAGTTGGACGTGGCGGCATCAAGCCTGTTTGCCGCTTTGACTGAGGTGGTTGCCATCCATGAACAGCTGTTTCAACTTGATACGCGCAGTAGTCTCGAGCAGGGCGTACCCACAAAAGAGGTGATCGCCGCCATAATTAAGGCCTTGCCATGCTAAACAAAGCCTTGGTTGTTTTTGTTAAGCGGCAATCGCACCTTGGAGCAATTGGCGAGCACGTATGCGGGCGGCGTCCTTGCTGCCTAATCGCGGTGCCAGACCAAGTTCATCAAGCAGGATAAACAGCATGGAGACCGGAATGGGGCAGTTGTTTTCATCAAGAATATCCGCTTGTGTGTTGTTGACACTGGCGGCATTCGGGTAGTGCTCGCGTAGCGCATCCAAGGTCACACTGTTGTCGCCACAGGCGCGGCAGCGGCCACCAAACTCATCGTTAAGCTGTGCCAAGGCTTGATAAAATTCTTCAAGGTTCATGGGCGAAGCACAGGCTTGCAGCTGAGTGCGAATAAATAGATCTAACTCGGTATTAATATGAATGCAGTCGTAGTGTTTGTATTGGCGTCTTAGCATGGGTGCCTCCATCGGCTTGTTGTTGCTATATATTTACCTTAGGGCCAAACACTCTATTAATGAAATGGATGATATCGATTTTTGGTATTGATGCTGTAAATTATCTGTTTGAGTCTTAGGTGTACCGCTGCAATTGTTGTCTTAGCCAAATATGGGCCGGGCTATGGTGCACCAATGGGCTCCAGAGCATGGATACGCCAATGGGGACTATGGGGAAGGGTACGGCGCACAGGGCCAAAGGCGCGTTGCTGGTGGCGATAATATGCTCCGCTAAGCGTCTCGGCAGGGTGGCTATTAGTTGTGAGTTAGCACAGAGTGAGGGGATCAGGCTGTGATGGCGGGCGTAGACGCGAATATTGCGACGCTCGCCCAGTTGCACCAGGGCTTGATCAACCCAGCCTAATTTTTGCGGCTCGCGGTTTTTTATCATCGGCTCTGGACCAAAACCGCTGCGGTTAAGCCAGACATGCGGGCTGGCCAGATAGGTTTCAAGATCCAGACGTTGTTGCAGCGGGTGCTGCTGTGCACTCAGGCAGCAATAGTTATCCCGCCACAGGGTGGCCTGATGAAATGAGGCGGGCATACGGGTAAAGCGATCGATGGCGATATCGACCTGACCATGCTCAAGCTCACTGAGGGTGACATCGCTGGGGTTAATGAGGTCGATATTAATGCCCTGATAGGCACTGAGCACCTCGCTAATAAAGGGCACGAGCAAGGAAGCCACCAAAAACTCATTGGCCATAATGCGAAAGGTATGTTCGCTGCTGCTTGGGTCAAAGTCTTGTTCTTGTGTGGTGATAGCCTGCGCCAGGGTCAGAAAGTGTTCTAACTGGGGCTGCAAAGCCAGGGCTTTTTCGGTGCACATCATGACACTGCCACTGCGAACCAATAAAGGGTCGCCAAACAGATCGCGCAGCCGTTTCAGGGCGTTACTCATGGCACTTTGTGTCAGTGCCAGCCGGTTTGCTGCCGCAGAGACGCTGCGCTCCTCGATAAGGATATGCAAATACACCAACAGATTGAGATCGACCTGACGTAAGTTCATGCTATAGACACAAAAAAATAGAGGTACCTAATACTCTATCCTAGCTGCTGGAATAAAGCTAACCACAGCAACGGCTTAAGGTATTTTCATTGCTGATAGTGATTATTCGCCGCTGCTTGGAATAGCAGAAAAAGGAAGTAAGGGGAGAAAAGTTGCGGTGATGGCAGAGGGCATAATTAGTTAAAAGGCGCCTACTCGGCGCCTTAGTCTTTATGCTCTTTGGGCTGAGCTCATGCCATCACCCATGTACTTTTTTGCTTCTTCGTCGTCCTCCGAACGCAAACGCTCAAGCTCGGCATGGGTTTCAGCCAGGCTTGATTCCAACTCGCTAAGACGGCTTTGCGCCAGGGTAGCACTTTTAGACAAGCGCTCCAGCGTTGAAGTTGAATTTTGCTTCAAGAAGGTGATTTGTTCGCCTAGGCGTTTATTCTCATCAATAATACCCTGAGCTTCAGAGTCTTTATTCGCTAGGCGATCTTCAAGCTCTTTGATCTTTTGCTGGAATTGATCGTTACTGGCGGTCAAACGCTCAATGGTGGACGCCGAGTTATTCTTTAAGAAACGCACCTGCTCATGCAGTTTTTCATTGTCCTGCTGGGCTTGTGTATGGGTTTCTTTAAGTTCTTGCAGCTCTTGAGTTTGCGCCTTGTTTTGCTCACGCAGCTGACGAATGTCTTCGCGCTGGCTCTCTTGGTGCTTGGCGGCAATGGCGCTTTGCTCTTTGAGCATGCTGTTTTCAGTCTTCATGCGCTCAACTAAAGGCTGTTGCTCTTCTAACTGCTGTTGCAAACGTTCGATTTGCACGTCGATGTCAGATTTTTCCTGCTCTAGCTGGTTGTGCTTATGCGCAAGCTCGTCACGTTGTTGCAGTAATTCATCACGCTCTTGGGCAAGGGCTGCATAATCATTATCGAAGTTATCGATACGCTGTTTCAGAGTCGCAATTTTTTGTTCGTTTTCTGACTGGGCTTCTTCAAGTTGCTGTTCAACGCCGGCCAATTGATTTTTATGCTGCTCTAATTCGGCAGCTTGCGTATCAATTTGCTCCTGACGAGCGGCAATCTTGTCATTTAATTCTTCATTTTGCTGGGATAGTTTCTGATATTGCTGCTGCAAGTTATCCAGGCTTTGCACTGCGAGTTGCTCGGCCTGAACCATTTCTTCTAGCCGTGCCTGTACCGGGGCTAGCTGGGCATTGGCAAAAGCCTGAGACTGTGCCCTGAAGGCTTGCACAAATTGTTCTGAAAACTCAACTTCCATATCGCTTACCTTGGGTGGCTGCTCTGTATCTTGTGGACGAGCGGAGCGGTCTTCGCTGCGCCATTGGCGGTAATGTTCAAGCACGCTAGAGCGTTCTCCGTTAACACGTTGTAATAAAACTTCCAGTGTGATTGGCGTACCGGCGCGATGTAACTCATCACAAACGGTTTTAATTTCATTATATTGAGTCATCAATCTATCCTCCCAGCAGATTTTTTAGGATAGCATTAAAACTGCGGCTGATCAGAAATTCTAATAAAAATATTCTAGTTAATTTCTCAGCAGCGGCTCATAATTACTATTTTAGTTGTAGTTCTATCCTAACAGGTACTACCTCAATCATACTACGACAATTTGGTATTACACAATGCTAACAATTGATTTAAATGAAAATAAACAGCTAGTTATAGTTGAGTCAGCAAGGGTTCAGGCAAAAAAAGAGCAATTACTGATAAAAGTGCGTGCTGCGGGCGTTAATCGCGCCGATTTATTGCAGCGTCAGGGTCATTATCCGCCACCACCCGGGGACAGCCCTACTTTAGGCTTAGAAGTGTGTGGTGAAGTGGTCGCCCTAGGTGAAGGAGCCGACAATAAATGGCTGGGTCAACAGGTGATGGCGCTATGTGCTGGCGGCGGTTATGGTCAGTTTGTGGCCGTGGATCAGGGTCACTGTCTGACGCTACCTTCTAAATTTAGCGCCTTGGAAGGGGCGGGCTTCTGTGAGGTGTTTTTAACCGCCTATGATGCTCTGCGCCAGTATCCTGGGTTTGGCGCCGGGCACACCCTCTTGGTTCATGGTGGCGCCAGTGGAGTTGGCACTGCTGCGATCAAGTTGGCCAAGTATTTTGGCGCCAAGGTGGTGGTCACTGTGGGTAATGAGCAAAAACGCCAGGCTTGCTTGCAACTTGGTGCAGATGTGGCGATAAACTATCGTCAAAACGATTGGTGGGAACAAATGCGCGCCGAGGGTTTGAATGCCGACTTGGTGATAGATCCGGTTGCCGGTGACTACCTTAATGCCAATCTTAAGGTTTTGGCTCAGGACGGCAAAATCGTCATTTTAGCCATGCTCGGCGGGCGTTATTGTCAGCAACTGGATATCGCCAGGGTATTACAAAAGCGTGCATCCATAATCGGCTCTACCTTGCGTAATCGCAGCAGCGAGTATAAATCGGTTTTGGTTAAGGAGCTGCATCAAAGGTGCGAAGCGGGCATGCTCAGTGGTGAGTTAACGCCTGTGATCGACTCGGTTTACCCTTGGAGGGATGCGGATCAAGCCCATCAGCGTTTGGCGCAAAACGCCAATATAGGCAAGGTGATCTTGGTGCATAAATAGAAAAGGCCAGCATTATGCTGGCCTTTAATCATTGTACTGACTGGTGAGGAGTTTACATCACTCGCATACCTGGCTTGGCGCCGTCATGAGGTTCCAGCAGGTAGATTTCATCCTTGCCAGGGCCTGCCGCAAGCACCATGCCTTCAGAAAGACCAAAGCGCATCTTACGCGGCTTCAGGTTGGCAACCATCACAGTTAGTTTGCCAATCAGCTGCTCTGGGCTGTACGCAGATTTAATGCCGGAAAATACCTGACGTTGCTGACCACCCAGATCCAGGGTGAGCTTAAGCAGCTTATCGGCACCTTCAACATGCTCGGCATTGGCGATGAGGGCTACGCGCAGGTCTACCTTGGCAAAGTCATCAAACTCGATCTCATCCGCCAGCGGATCTTTTTTCAACTCGCCGTTGTCGGCTATTTGCTCTAGTGCTTGGCTTTGTGGCGCCAGGCTTTCTTTCGATTCATCGACCATGGTATTAACCTTATCCATTTCAACACGCTGCATCAGCGCTTTAAATTTGTTGATAGGCTGACCCAATAGCGGCTTATCGACACCATCCCATGCCAGGTCATCGTTTAAGAAGTCGCTAACATTGGCGGCCATGCCCGGTAAAATTGGGCGCAAATAAGTCATCAGGATACGGAACAGATTTAAGCCAACGCTGCATACCTCATGGGCTTGCTGCGCGGTGTCTTCGTTTTTAGCCAGAACCCAAGGTGCTTGTGCATCAATATATTGGTTGGCTTTATCGGCCAGAGCCATAATGGTGCGTACCGCACGACCAAATTCACGGTTTTCATAGTGCTCGGCGATGGCGTTTTTGGCCGCCGCAAACTCGGCCAGCAGGGCCGGCTCGGCATTGGTGTCACTTAGCTTGCCATCGAACTTTTTAGTGATAAAACCGGCACAGCGGCTGGCGATATTTACTACCTTACCGACAAGATCTGAGTTAACGCGCTGGGCGAAATCTTCCAGGTTTAAATCCAAATCGGTAATGCCACCGCTTAGTTTCGCGGCAAAGTAATAACGCAAGTATTCAGGGTCGAGATGATCCAGGTAAGTACGAGCCTTAATAAAGGTGCCTTTTGACTTAGACATCTTGGCGCCATTGACGGTTACAAAACCATGGGCGAAGACATTGGTTGGCTTTCTAAAACCGGCGCCTTCAAGCATGGCCGGCCAAAACAGGCTGTGGAAGTAAATAATGTCTTTACCGATAAAGTGATACAGCTCAGCGTCGGAATCTTCGCGCCAAAAGGCATCAAAGTCGATACCGTTTTTATCACACAGGTTTTTAAAGCTGGCCATATAGCCGATAGGGGCGTCCAACCACACATAGAAGTATTTACCCGGTGCGCCTGGGATTTCAAAACCGAAATAAGGCGCATCGCGGCTGATATCCCACTGCTGCAGGCCATCGGCAAACCACTCGTCAAGCTTGTTGGCCATCTCTTCTTGAATACTGCCCGAATGCAGCCAACCTTTAAGCATGCCTTCAAAGGCAGGCAGGTCGAAGAAATAATGCTCCGAGTCGCGCAGCACTGGGGTGGCGCCTGACATCGCAGAGCGTGGTGATTTCAGTTCAGTCGGCGAGTAGGTGGCGCCACAGACATCACAGCTGTCGCCGTTTTGGTCTTCTGCATCACAGCTTGGGCAGGTGCCGGTTACGAAGCGATCCGGTAGGAAGATTTGTTTTTCCGGGTCGAACAACTGCGAGATGGTGCGCTTTTTAATATAGCCACCGTCGTTAAGGCGGTTATAAATAAGTTCGCTTAGCGCCTTATTCTCATCCGAGTGGGTGCTGTGGTAGTTATCAAACTCGATATTAAAATCGGCAAAGTCACGTTGGCGTTCAACGCTAACCTTGGCAACCATTTCCTCAGGGCTGATCCCTTGCTTCTGTGCGTTAAGCATGATCGGCGTGCCGTGGGCATCGTCCGCACACACATAATAGGTTTCATGTCCTTGGGACTTTTGAAAGCGAGCCCAAATATCGGTTTGAATGTACTCAAGCATGTGACCCAGGTGTGTAGGACCGTTTGCATAAGGCAGGGCGCTTGTAATGAGAATTTTTCTCTTTGCCATAAGGTGCTTATTCCATCTCAGATAGGCTCACCCAGATCATCGACTCAAGGCGCTGTAGCGCGATGAAGTTTCGTTGCCTAGGGTGAATAGACTGGTGTTAATGCCCTGAATGTTACATAATTTGGCGGCACATTTCATTACGCTTCTTTAATTATTTATGCAGTTACTATGTTTGGATTAGGCTCAGGTAAAAAACCCTCTTTGTTTTCAAAACGCCGGGGTTCACAATGGCAGGAAGAATATAGACAACATCTGGGTCGCTATCGTAGCGCCGCCTTTCCCGTAGGGGTGCCAGAGACCGCGGTACAGGCCAGCAGTGAGCAAGGTTTATGCAGGCTTGTTATGCCCTTCGCCTGTGCCCAGGAAGCGCCGGAACTCGGTGCTTTTCTAAGCGAGCAATTGAGCCGCCAGATACAGGTGGACATTGAAGTGCAGTTGGCGGAAAAACCGCGTTTTGCCAACATTAAACACATTATTATGGTGGCCTCCGGCAAAGGTGGTGTGGGTAAATCAACCTGTGCCGTCAATTTGGCCATGGCACTGTGCCATGAAGGTGCCCGAGTCGGCATCCTTGACGCCGATATTTATGGTCCTTCTATTCCCTTATTGCTGGGTCTGCAAGGTCAGAAACCTCAGGCCAAAGACGAGAAAACCCTGCTGCCCATGGAAGCCCATGGTCTAAAAGCCCAGTCTATCGGCTTTTTGGTGGACCCGGACGATGCCACCGTATGGCGCGGGCCCATGGCATCCCAGGCCCTGGTACAACTGTTGAATGAGACCCAGTGGGGCGAGCTGGATTATCTGATTGTCGATATGCCACCGGGTACCGGCGATATTCAGCTGACCATGTCGCAAAAGGTACCGGCATCGGGAGCGGTGATCATCACCACACCCCAAGATTTAGCCCTGGCCGACGCGCAAAAAGGGGTGGCCATGTTCAATAAGGTGAGCGTGCCCATTATTGGTTTGATGGAAAACATGAGTCAATTCCAATGCCCCCATTGTGGCGAGTCGAGCCATATTTTCGGCGCCGACGGTGCGCTACAGCTATCCCAGCGCTATGGTGTGCCTATTTTGGCGCAATTACCGCTGGCGATGGAAATTCGTCAGTGCTCCGAACAAGGCGGTGACCTGAGCGACGACTATCAGGATATGGCTGCCTATTTTGCCGCGGCGGCGCGCCTATGCGCCAGTCAGCTTTATTATCAACAAGGCGCTCAGCAGGGCGTAGACATTATTATAACGGACGACTAACCATGCGTTTATCAGATACCCATATAAAAGAATACCTAAACGATCAGCGCATCGTGATCACTCCGCAGCCCGACGAGCAGATGATCTCAGGCGTCAGCGTCGATTTGCGTTTGGGTAATAAATTTCGCGTGTTTCAGGATCACTGCGCGCCGTATGTAGACTTAAGCGGCCCTAAAGAGCAGCTTAACGCGGCGATGGAGTCCATTATGAGCGATGAAATCGTCATCAAAGAGGGCGATGCGTTTTTCCTGCACCCGGGCGAGCTGGCCTTGGCCATTACCTATGAATCTGTGACCTTGCCGGCTGATATCGTCGGCTGGCTCGACGGTCGCTCGTCATTGGCCCGTTTGGGTTTGATGGTGCATGTGACCGCGCACCGCATCGACCCGGGCTGGAGCGGCAATATCGTGCTTGAGTTCTGTAATTCCGGCAAGCTGCCACTGGCGCTGCGCCCGAATATGAAAATCGGTGCGCTGAGCTTTGAAACCCTTTCAAGCCCGGCGGAAAAGCCCTATAACGCTCGCGCCGATGCCAAATACAAGGGGCAAAACAGTGCCCTGGCAAGTCGCATTGGCGATGAAGGCCAGCAATAAGTCAGCCTAAAGCTTAGGTCTTTACCTTTACTATGTATACCGCCCTGATCTTCGGGGCGGTTTATTTTTATCCGAGCGATTGCCCTAAAATAGCAAAATATTCCCGAAAACACGGCGCCAGTTTTGCCGCCTCTTCCTCCTTAGGGTAAGCGCCCAGCTTTGCCAACTCCCCCTGCTTGGTACCACTGACCAAATACTGGTTTTTTATCTCGGCATTTTGCACATAGTGCTCAAATGCGCGAGCGCTCAGCTCTTCTGGCATGGCCAGGTAATATTGACCGGCACTGGCATCAAGTAGAGCACAGCGCTTTAAATAGGCGGAGCTATCTGTGCTCTGCTCGTTTAACAGGATGTGCTCTAAGAGCTGTAACAGGGGTTGATTAAGCCGGTGTGGATTATAGTCATCCCGGGTCAGCCAGAGTTTGCTGGCAAACGCACGCTGGGATGTTGGCCCGGTAAATAAAAAACGACTGATGTAATGATCAAACGCATGCCACCATTCATGGGCAAAGGCGCCACTGCCGGCGTTTTTCGCCAAGGCCAGGGTGCGGGTGCTGCTTTGGTAGTGGGCTTGAACCCCAAGGCGGCCGCCCTGAGCAAAGGCCAGGGTTAAGGTTTGACGCAGGCCAATGACTTGCGGGGGAACGGCCAGTATTTGGGTGAGATCCGCTAAGGCATCATAAACCAGGTTGGCGGCTCTTTGGCGCTCTTCGTTATTGACCCAGCGCCCCACACTGATGGCACGCAGGCCAAAGGTGGTACGCACTTCACTGAAATCCACATCCACGCCAAAGCGATAATCCGGACCACGGCGGTACTTGTGGTCCATAAGCGACGAGGTCATTTTTGATAACGCTGCTTAACGGCGGCGGGCATCTGCTTGGTTTGCATGGTGACAAAACCATCAAGCAAGTGCAGCAAGGGGTGAGTGTCGAGCCCTTCTAATTGCGCCAAACAATAGGCGCTGGCCTCAAGCGTTGACAGGCTTTGCTCACGGTTGGCCTTGCGAATATGGTAGCGATTGGCAGGAACCTGGGCAAAACTCAACGCCTTCAGCTTATGTAGCCAGGGGTTTTGTTGCCATAACCTATGCACCTTACTCCAGGTGCCATCGAGGACAATAATATGCTCAATGGGGGCGGTGCATTGTTCCACCGGCTCCGCTGTGTCAGTGGGATATAAGAGCGCACAGGCTTTATCGGCAATGGCGCGCACTTCGGAAAAATCCTCAGGGTGCTCGCCCACACACAGCTGCATATTGGTCAAACCCAGTTGCAACAAGGGGGTGGTGCTTTTGGCCTGCTTCTGTTCATGAGGATGTTGTAAAACCCAAAGCTTAATGCGGTTGTTTACCTTGGTGACAAAGGGGCAAACACAGCTGCTGGGTGGGTAATGACAGTGAGAACAAAGAAGGCGAGCCATAGTAACAGAGGGTTTTACTGATATATGGCGTTATTGTACTGGTTTTAGCTATTTGCTCCAAGTTGCGCATTTGCTATCCTCGGGCTGGACACTGAAGACCAAAGGAAAAGGCAGTATGGATATAAAAATTGATGAATCGGCCTTGATGGCGATGCATGATTTACTCGGCGAGCATTTCGATGAGATCTTAGTGTTTTGTTTCAGTGAATTCAGCCGCTTACATAGTGCCTTTCAAGAAGCGCTGGGCAGTGAGCAAAGCGATGCCATTCGCAATATCCATAGTTTAAAATCCAACGCCGCCCAATTTGGCGCCGTCACCTTGGCGGATATGGCGCGCATCATAGAGCATGGTTTGAGCCAGGGTGAGCATCAAGCTATACAGGCGCAAATCGATGCGCTTCCCAGTGTCATAGAGCAAAGTATTGTGCTGATCAAACAGTGGCAACAACAAATTGAAATTAATTCATAGATAAGGGCATTTCGCATATAGCTATTTCCCTCTTGTGCCGATAATCTAACGGTAATAATCATAAGGGGGAAGGCATGTCAGAAATATTAAAAAGTCAGAAGTTACATGGGGTTTGCTACGATATTCGTGGACCCGTGTTGGCTGCAGCCAAGGCCATGGAAGATGAAGGGCAAAAGGTACTTAAGCTTAACATCGGTAATCCTGCGGCCTTCGGCTTTGATATGCCCGAAGACATGCTTAAAGATATTATCCGCAACCTAAGCTCGGCGCAGGGCTATTGCGACTCCAAGGGTCTGTATTCGGCGCGAGTGGCGGTTTATCAGCACTATCAACAGCGCGGTTTGCATAACCTCAGCATAGACAATATTTTTATCGGCAATGGTGTCAGTGAGCTTATCCAAATGGTCACCCAGGCACTGGTGAATAATGACGATGAAATCCTCATCCCGGCGCCGGATTATCCCCTGTGGAGCGCTTGTGTCACCTTGGCCGGCGGTAAGGCGGTGCATTATCGCTGCGATGAGCAACAGGACTGGTTTCCGGATATCGAAGATATTCGCAGCAAAATTACCTCCAGAACCAAGGCCCTGGTGCTTATTAACCCGAATAACCCAACCGGTGCTGTGTACAGCAACGACCTCTTGCTTGAGTTAATCACTTTGGCTCGCGAACATAATTTACTGTTATTGAGCGATGAGATTTACGAAAAGATTCTTTATGACGGAACCAGTCATAGTTCCATCGCCTCCTTGTGCGACGATGTACCAGTGATCACCTTTAACGGCTTGGCGAAAACCTATCGCGCCGCTGGCCTGCGCATCGGCTGGATGGTGTTGAGCGGACCAACGCAGCGCATGAGCGATCTGATTCAGGGCTTAGACATGCTGGCCTCCATGCGTTTATGTGCCAATGTGCCAGCCCAATACGCGGTGCAACAGGCTTTGGGTGGGGTGCAGTCCATCGATGCGCTAATCGAACCCGGCGGTCGTTTATACGAGCAGCGCAATATTGCCTGGAAGGGATTAAACGATATTCAGGGAGTTAGTTGTGTGAAGCCACAGGGCGCGCTTTATGCTTTTGCCAAGGTGGATACCAAGCGCTTTAATATCACCAATGATGAAACCATGGTGCTTGATCTGCTGAGACAGGAAAAAATCCTCTTGGTGCATGGCCGCGGTTTTAACTGGCCGGAGCCGGATCACTTCCGTGTTGTATTTCTGCCTCATAAGGATGAGTTGGAACCGGCGATGCAGCGCTTAGGTCGCTTCTTTGAGCGTTATAAACAAGAGTAGTAAGTTAGAATTTAAGAAAAGCAGCGCACTGGCGCTGCTTTTTGCTTTTTATGAAGTCTTTATTCTGGGTCGCAGAGTGTGAGAACATAGCGTTCATAGAGCTCATCAAGGTGAGTAATAATCACTTCTTTCCCTGCCACCTCAGATTCAATCAGGGCATCGGCTATGGTGCTCGGATTTTGCCAGTTTTGTAATGTCTCGGCACTGGATATATGGCTGATATGCCAAGGCTCGGCGGCAACACCGCCCTGATATTTTAGATAGGGGCGATAAAAGCCAAACTCCTGCAGATGCTCCCTTAGCCAGAGGTTAAGGTTGGCAAAGGGGCCGGTGTCGGCATACTCATCCGGGCTTAGCTGCAATTGATAATCCTCGGCTACCACACTTGGGTCCCAGACATCGAAATCACTGCCGAAGTGATGGCGGCTGGCACCCGGCAGCGCCGAGTAAAGCATAATGGCATGCAGGCGATCCAATGGTGACAGGCTAGTCAGGTCAACCACTTGCTGCTGGGCATCAAAAACAGGTCGTACACCTTGATACTTGTTATTCCAAATCATCGCCTGGCGGGAAAAGGAGCGAAACGCCGAGGCTATACGCAAGTCAATGCCATCGGCTTGAGCGCCTTGTTGCAGGCGCTGGAAGTCTGCCAGTGCCTCTCGGTTGAGGCTATGGCCTTGCCAGTCACACAAGTGTTCTTCACTGCGCCCGGTGGCGCACAAGGCGAGCCTCATGTGAGCAGCCGCCTTAGGATCCCTTCGTAGATCAGCGCCAGTTTTTCCAGGTCATCACAACTGACACATTCATCGACCTGATGAATGGTGGCGTTACGCGGGCCTAGTTCAATCACTTTAGCACCTGTGGGAGCAATAAAGCGGCCATCTGAGGTGCCGCCACTGGTTTGCAGCTCGGCCTGATAGCCCATTTGCTCTTCAATGGCACCTTGTACCGCTGCGGTTAACTCGCCGGGCTCGGTGATAAAGGGTTGGCCGTTGTGCGTCCAATCGAGGTCGTAATTAACCTTATGCTCACCTAGCAGGGCCACTACGCGGGATTTAATCTGCTCGGCGGTCAATTCTGTGCTATAGCGAAAGTTAAATTGTATCTCCAGCTCGCCAGGGATCACATTCCCCGCGCCCGTACCGGCATTGATATTGGAAATTTGCATGCTGGTGGCAGGGAAAAATTCGTTGCCCTCATCCCATTTTTCCTGACACAGGGCCTGTAAAAAGCCGCTGGCCTGGTGCACCGGGTTATCGGCCAAATGAGGATAGGCGACATGACCTTGTTTGCCCTTAACGGTCAAATACGCGGTGAGTGAGCCTCGGCGGCCATTTTTAACTACATCGCCGAGCTTGTCGGTGGAAGAGGGCTCGCCGACAATACACATATCGATTTTCTCGTTGCGCGCTTCCAGGGTGTCAATCACCCTTGTGGTGCCGTTGATAAAGGGGCCTTCTTCATCCGAGGTGATCAAAAAGGAAATTGATCCCTTATGTTCGGGATGCTTGGCAACAAAACGCTCGGTCGCCACCACCATGGCGGCAAGGGAACCCTTCATGTCGGCGGCGCCGCGACCATGCAAATAGCCCTCATGCTCGGTGGCGGCAAATGGCTCAAAGCGCCATTTTTTTTCATCGCCCACGGGCACTACATCGGTATGGCCGGCAAAGCACACATTGGGCTTGCCCTGACCCTTGCGCGACCAGGTGTTAAGGGTATCGATGAAAAACATAGGCTCGTTGGTAAAGCCTATTTTTGCCAGACGCTCGGCGATAACATGCTGACAGCCTTCGTCTTTTGGGGTTACCGAAGGACGGCGGATCAAGTCTTTAGCCAAGTCAATGACTGCGCTCATAGTCTTTCCTATGCAAAAATGGCGTCGTATTCCGCCGCCTTAAAGCCAATTAGATGATGCTCGTCGGTGCGCAGAATTGGGCGTTTGATTAAGGCAGGTGATTCCAGCATCAAGGTCATGGCCAGTTCCTTATTCAGCTGCTGCTTTTGCTCGTCGCTGAGCTGGCGGTATGTGGTGCCGCGTTTATTAACCATGGCTTCCCAGCCGAACAGGGCTTCAAGTTCAGTAAGTAGCGCTAAATCCAGGCCCTGTTTGCGATAGTCATGGAATTGGTAATCTACATTATTATTTTCTAAATGTTTTTTTGCTTTTTTAATGGTATCGCAGTTGCTGATACCGTACATAATAGTGGTCATAATCTGTCTGTAGCTTTAGTTGCCGATAAAGAGTAAGGATTCATTGGCCGCAACCTGTTGATAGCAAGAGCAAATCAGCGGCGACGGCGCGAGATTAGTGATCATGATAGCGGTCAAGGGCGCAGATTTAAACTGCCGCAGGTCGAAATAAGCAATTTCTTCGCAGCGCCTATGTTTTATGAACGTACGTTATAGCCTTCTTTTTTTAACGAGTTCATGGCGTTTTTCGCCTCTACGCCTTTAACTAGGATGTAATCCGTATCAAAGGTGGAAATGGCAAAGATGGAGATATTCGCCCGGGCCAGAACCCCGGAGATGTTCGATAAAATGCCGGTAAGGGAAAAGCCTAGTGGCCCCAGCACTTCGAGTGCCACCCAACCTGGCTCCTGCTCCAGACTATCAAGCGCGATATCACTGATACAGACGATGGACAGCTCTTCGGCGGTTTTACCAACAAAGTAGACCTCGCTTTGAAAAATAATATTCGGGATGGCAGCGGAGCTGTCGAAGCTGTGAATGGTAAATTCATGTGGGAGTAATTGAAGCGTTTGTTTGGCCATACCGTTCCCCTTGGGTTAAGTACAAGTTATACCCAATAAGGGCAATTTAATCCAATGCAAGTTGCTCACAATTGCTGTGGATAAGTTTGGGGGTAGGGTGGTCGGTAAATTGTATCTATTTGAAATTGCTTGAATTATCTTGTTTGGTTGTTTATTGATCAGTAAGACTTTGTTGTTGCTAATAACGAAATAAAAAAGGGCACAGCATCGGCTGTACCCTTCTCATTTTTGCTCCAGGTTGGCAGCAATTAGGGTTCGGCCTGATCCGCCTGAATTGCGGTCAGGGCTATGGTGTAGACAATATCATCCACCAAGGCACCGCGGCTAAGATCGTTGACCGGTTTACGCATGCCCTGCAGCATAGGCCCTATGCTGACTAAATCGGCGCTACGCTGTACCGCCTTATAGGTGGTGTTGCCCGTGTTCAAATCAGGGAAGATAAACACGGTTGCCTGACCGGCGACCGGACTGTTCGGCGCCTTTTTACGGGCCACATTCTCCATGATCGCGGCATCGTATTGCAGCGGCCCGTCGATGATCAGATCAGGGCGCTTTTGCTTAGCCAGCTCAGTGGCTTCGCGTACCTTTTCAACATCGGCACCGGCGCCTGAGCTGCCTGTACTGTAGCTGATCATCGCCACCCGAGGCTCAATGCCAAAGGCGCTGGCAGAGTCGGCGGATTGAATGGCAATGTCCGCCAATTGGGCGGCGGTTGGGTCTGGGTTAATAGCGCAGTCGCCATATACCAGCACCTGATCCGGCAGCAACATAAAGAAGACAGATGAAACCAGGGACGAGCCCGGCGCGGTTTTGATCAACTGCAGTGGCGGGCGAATGGTATTGGCCGTGGTGTTAACAGCGCCTGATACCAACCCATCTACCTGGCCTTGGGCTAACATCATGGTGCCCAGCACCACATTGTCCTTTAGCATTTCTTCGGCTACCACTTCGGTCAGACCCTTGCTCTTACGCAGCTCCACCATGGGCGCCACATAGTCGCGACGGATCTGCTCCGGGTCGACAAGATGCATGCGCTCATTTAGCTCAACCCCTTGTTGTTCGGCTATGCGGGTGATCTCCGCTGGGTCGCCTAGTAACACGGTATTGGCAATGCCACGCTCGCCACAAATCGCCGCCGCTTTTATGGTGCGCGGCTCTTCGCCCTCTGGCAGCACTATGGTTTTATCGGCGCGACGGGCCTTGTCTGTTAACAAATAACGAAATGCCGGAGGCGACAGCTTACGGGTTTTTTGCGATTGCTGCGCCAGGCTATCAAGCCAGTCGGAGTCGATAAAGGTGGCCTGGTGTGACTTTACCTTATCGACACGCTGCTCATCATCACAGGGGACTTCTAAGTTGAAGTTGTGCAGCAGCAAGGAGGTGCGCCAGGTATCGTGCTCAGTAGCAAGAATAGGCAATCCGGTTTGCTCCATGGCCTGGTGGCAGAGCTCCATAATGCGCGGCTCTGGGTTAATTCCGCCAGTCAGTAAGATGGCACCTATCTTGGTACCGTTCATGGCCGACAGGCAGCCAGCGACTAACACATCGGAGCGATCGCCCGGTGTCACCAGCAGCACACCGGGAGTGATATGGTTGAGCAGGTTTGACACGGTGCGCGCACAGAAGGTTACCCGGCGCAGACGACGGTGCAGCAGATCGCCTTGGTGGATAATGCGGGCATCCAGGTAGTTGGCCAGGTCAATAACACGAGGCGCTACCAGCTCAAAATCCCAGGGGATGGTGCCAAGGAGTTGGAACGGATGCTTGCGAAATAGAGGCATAGACGCTAGGCGGTTCACTTCGTTATCCAGTAAATCCGGATTAAACTGCTCCACCAGGTCGGCCCGGGCACGGCCTTGCTCATCAAGCGGTGCATTGACCTTGTTAAAAATACAGCCCAAGACTCGTGGGTGGGCAATGCCGCCATAGTTGCCGGCGGCGATTTCCAACTTGTCTTCAAGCTCTTCCACCGTGTCGTTGCTCGGGGTCAGCACAAAAACGATATCGGCGCCCAGAGTCTGTGCAATTTCACGGTTAACACGCCCGGCATAGGGCTGGTTACGGGTTGGTACCATGCCTTCGATAATGGTAATTTCATCGTCATTTATACCACTTTCAAAGCGCTCAACGATTTCTTCGAGCAAGGTGTTACCATGGCCATCGCCGATCATTTTTTCTGCATAGGCGAGGGAAATAGGCTCGGGCGGATTAATGCTAGAACCAATTTTAACTATGGCGGTGGACTTTTCCGGGCCACATTCACCACGGCGCGGTTGGGCTATGGGTTTGAAGAAGTTGACCTTCAGGGCTTTTTGCTCCAGTGCCCGTACCAAACCCACAGAGACCGAGGTCAGTCCCACACCGGTGGACACAGGGATCAGCATAATACGTCTAGACATGATTTAGGCTCCTTTAGCCAGACGCGCAGCGTCCTGACAGATCATCCATTCTTCATTGGTCGGTACCACCATGGCGGTCAGTGGGCTGTTAACACTGGTGATCACGCCACTTTTGCCAAAACGGGCGGCGAGGTTGCGTTGCTCGTCAATTTGCCAACCGAGGAAGCTCAGATGCGCAAGTACCTTGGCACGAATAATATCTGAGTTTTCACCTATGCCGCCGGTAAAGATGAGGGCATCTAAACCATTTAACGGTACTAGGTAAGCGGCAATTTGCTTGGCCAGACGATAGCAGAAGATATCCAGCGCCAAGGTCGCCTGCTCATGCCCCTCTAAATAGGCTTCTTCTATGGTGCGACAGTCATTGGACAGTTCGCTAATGCCTAGCAAGCCGCTTTGCTGATTCAACATGGTGTTGACCTCGGCGACCGAGTACCCAAGCTGGCTGGTAAGGAAGTCGAATAAACCCGGGTCGATATCGCCGCTGCGAGTACCCATAACCACGCCTTCAAGCGGAGTCAGGCCCATGCTGGTATCGACGCTGGCACCATTTTTAATGGCGCACACAGAGCAACCGTTGCCCAGGTGGGCGGTGATCAAGCGATGATTGTCCGCAGCTAACCCGAGCGCCTCAACGGCCTGGGTTGAGACATAATGATGGCTGGTGCCATGGAAGCCGTAACGGCGTACACCGTGTTCTTTATATAAAGAATAAGGGAGCGCATATAAAAACGCGTGTTTTGGCATGCTTTGGTGGAAAGCGGTATCAAACACGGCCACCTGCACCAGTTCAGGAAATGCTGCTTGCGCTGCCTGAATACCGGTCAGGTTGGCAGGGTTATGCAGTGGTGCTAATTGGGCGGTCTGGGTAATGGCGTCAAGCACGTCCGGGGTGATCAACTGGGAGCCGGTAAACTGCTCACCGCCGTGCACTACACGGTGGCCAACGGCGATTAAATCTTTAGCTAGATCATATTGGTGGATCAGCGTGACTAGGGTGTCGATGGCGATTTTGTGATCGGCACCGGCGGGTAAAGCGTTTTGCTCTTTGTTGCCGGCGAATTTATACTTTAAGGAGGCGTCGTCGTTATGAAGGCGCTCGGCTAAGCCACTTAACAGTTCATCGCCGCTGCTGGCGTCGATAACTGCGAATTTTAGGCTTGAGCTGCCGCAATTTAAAACTAGGACGTGTTGTACAGACATTTGGTAGACCCGTGGTTGAAAATCAGAAATTAAACCCCACGTTTACCTAAAGTAATAGCTTTTAACCTGGTCATAATAACTATGACCAAAGGCTACATTTAGACTAAGGTATTATTGCAGTGGGACCGACTATTTTACCTTATTATTGCTACTAAGCGATAGTTGTAAGGGGCGTAAATGCAAAACAGTATGATGACACAAATTCAGCAAGGGCATAGCTACGCCAAACTCTGGCCGCTGCGCCGTGAATTGGCGCCCATGTTTGTGGAAAATCGGATTATCAGTGCCACCTTGTTTGCCATTAAGGTGATGCCGTTGCTGGCGCTCACAAGCCTGGTGGTGCAATTACAATTACTGGGTCAGCATTATCTGGGGCCGGCGCTGGCCTGCGCCTTATTAATTCTCTCCCTGCCGGTGCAAGGTCTGCTGTGGCTTGCGAAGCGAGCCTCCTCGCCGCTGCCACCTGCTTATGCGCATTGGTATAAAGAGCTGTATACGAAAATGGTGGCCCAGGGCTATCGTGGTGCTCCGGCCAAGGCCAAGCCGCGATATCGCGAACTGGCCCTGCTACTTAAGGATATGTTCGATAAAATGGACAAGGCCTTTCGTCAGGATATCTTCTGAAATTCGCTGAGGTAAAACTCGGTTGCACCTTAAATTCTGCTCTTGCTGCAAGCTGTGCCAACTGCTCGACACTGAACTTCCAGGCAAAGGGGGTCATCAAGGCCAAATCTCTTGCCTGTTCACCTGTGAGGGTGAGGGTACGGCTCAGTAGTTGCTCGGCGCTGCGAGTAAAGCCTGTGGGCGTGTCTAGCTGTTGATGCTCGCGCACTTCATTATAGATAATCTCTTTTAGCTCGGCCAAATGCTTGGGGCCGGGTGAAGCCACCACCAGATATCCCTGTGGCGTCAATAGGCGGGCGCTTTCTTCGGCAAAGATGGGGGCAAATACACTGGTCACAACGGATGCAGAGCCTGCACTCAGGGGGATCTGCTTGCTTGAGGCCACCGCAAATTCGCAGTTGCTATAGCGTTTGGCGCCATAGCGTACAGCGGGTTTGGCAATATCTATGCCGTACACCTGTCCCCGGTGCTCTAGCTGGTTTGCCAGCTCATGGGTGTAGTAGCCTTCACCGCAGCCCATGTCTATCACCCCCGTCTCGCTTTGGTGTAAAGCAGCAACACGTTCGGCTAACGCCTGGCGCAGAAACTGATAATGGCCGGCGGATAGAAAACGACGTCTGGCTTGCACCATATCCTGGTTATCGCCGGGTTGTTTTGATTTCTTATATTGCACCGGTAATAAATTGATATAGCCTTCTTTGGCGTAATCGAATTGGTGGCCGGTGTCACAGCTTAGGCTGTTACCCTGACGGGTTAAGGGCTGTTGGCATAAGGGGCAGCAATAAGCACTCATGGTGCAAGGTATTCCTTATCGTAAAAGGTGCGCACCCAGTGCGGGCGGTAGATCACCAGCAGGGTCATGGCCATGCCGGTGAGCATGGCTTCGGGGAACCAGATAAGCGCACTTAAAATCACATAGTTATCCATCAGCATAGACCATTCATAGGTGCCGATAGCCCAGTAATAGAGCGCACCGACAAAGATCTTCAGGCAATTGGCCAACGCCGCACAGAGAAAACTACAGATGAAGATATAGATAAATAAATGACGTGGCAGCAGGTTATAAACCAGCACAAAAACGCCATAGCTAAAGTAAATGGGAATAAGTGCAGTGGTGATAGCAAACACCGCAGCGTTTTCCCAAGGTATGGTTGAAAAGCTCGTAAGCAAGGCGGTGGCAAGTACAGCCGCCAGGCTGGCTAAACGCCAACCTAAGATCAAGGTCACCGCGGTAATGCCGAGAATATGTATATCTAGGCCCGGGACTATCCCCGCCTTAATGCGCCACAGCAGCGCCAACACTAGGGCACAGGCAAACAGACCGGTTTGTCTTGCCGGACGTTGCCACAGACCGCTCACACTGGCTTTATCTAGGGTGAAAAACAGTATGAGTAAGACGGCAATAAAGCTTACGAGCATGGCAATTAGCCCTCGAAGGTACTCCAGACAGGGGCGTGATCCGAAGGTTTTTCGATGCCGCGCAGTTCATAGTCTATGCCGCTTTCCGCCAGGGATTGCGCCAAGGCAGGAGTGGCCAGAATAACGTCGATACGCAGGCCGCGGTTGTCATCAAAGCCCTTGGAGCGGTAGTCGAACCAGGAATATTTGTCGTCAGTATCCGGGTGCAGTTGTCTAAAGGTATCCACCAGACCCCAATTTGTGAGGGTGGCCAGCCATTGTCTTTCTTCCGGCTGGAAGGAGCATTTACCGGTTTTTAGCCAGCGCTTTTTGTTGGCCTCACCGATGCCGATATCCAGATCGATTGGCGAAATATTAATATCACCCATTACCACTAACTTGCTGTCTGGGCTGTATTGAGTGTTTAGCTCGGCCATCAGATCGCTGTAAAACTGACGCTTATAAGGGAACTTGGTCTCATGGTTGATGTTATCGCCCTGGGGGAAATAACCATTAAGCACGGTGACATCTTCCCCCTGAGCATTTTCCACTGTCACCGCTATCATGCGCTTTTGGTGCTCTTCGGTGTCGGTGGAGAAGCCTTTTTTCACCATTTTTGCCGGCTGCTTGGTCAGCATGGCGACGCCGTAATGGGCTTTTTGACCATGGAAATACACGTGATAACCCATGGCCTCGACGTCAGCGACGGGGAACATTTCATCATGCACCTTGATTTCCTGTAAGCCGATCACATCCGGTTGATGCTTGTCGATAAGTGCTTGAAGTTGATGAAGGCGAGCGCGTAAGCCATTAATATTGAAAGAGATTATTTTCATTGGCGATAAATGATGAAAGTTATTATAAGTAGGGCGTCAGTGTAGCATTTTGCTCTCTTAGAAGGAATCGCCAGAGCCAGGCACAGGGCGCTTTTTAACGCCCCGTGCCGTGAATCAATCACTATGGTTAGTCGAGGTGACTAAAGATATTGGCCTTGGCTTTATCGGCAATATAATCAATGGCCTTTTGCGCTCTGACGCTGTTACCGGCCGCATCGAGGCGCGGTGAAAAGGCGGCGATGGCGAACTTACCCGGCATAATGGCAATAATACCGCCGCCGACCCCACTTTTCGCCGGTAAGCCGACCGTATAGGCCCATTCGCCGCTGGTTTCGTACAAGCCTGCCGTGCTCATGACCGCCAGCACCCGCTCAACATTATCAGCGCGCATCAATTGTGCGCCGCTGATGGGGTGGGTGCCGCCGTTGGCGAACACTGAGGCCATAATAGCCAGGTCTTTAGTGGTGACGCCCACGGAGCACTGGCGGGTGTAGATATCCAGGTTGATATCCACATCGCCGTAGAAACGCCCGTAAGATTTAAGCAGCTCGGCAATGGCCAGGTTATGGCCATTACTGCTGGACTCGGAGCGATACACATCCTCAAGCACGTCTAGCTTGGTGGTGGCAAATTTTCCATACCAGGCACTGATCGCCTGCCATTTTTGTGCGGCGCTATCGCCCTCTATCAGGCTGACTGTGGCCATGGCTCCGGCATTCACCAAGGGATTGACAGATCTGGCCGGATTAAGCTCGATGGCGGTTACCGAATTAAAGGGCAAGCCGGTGGCATTGGCACCGATTTTATCCAAGATGGCCTCGGGTCCTTGTTGCTCCATGGCCAAAGCCAGGGTAAATACCTTGGAAATAGACTGAATAGAAAAGTGGCTGTCTATGTCGCCCTGGGTAAAAATCTTGCCGTCTGTGGTAACCAGGGCAATGGCAAATTGCTCGCTGTCGACCTTGGCAAGAGCGGGAATATAATCCGCATTGGCGCCGCTTTTTTCGTCTTTATACAGGGTATGGGCTTGAGCAAGTATCTGCTCCACCTTGGCTGTGTCATAGGGGCGGGCATCGACTTGAGTTTGCAGGCCGAGGGCCGATATCAATAGTAGCGAGTAGAGTATTTTCTTCATGTATATCAGTCCTTATCGTCCTTAACTGCAAATAGGGCGTGAATCGCGCCTTAAGTTCCTAATATTTAAAACCAAAAGAGGTTTGCAAACGTAAGTTGTCGCCCTTATCGCCACGGTAATTCTCGAGCTCACCGTATTGCAGCTCAATACCGAGACGCGACATTGTGGTCGGGTTGTAAATCAGGTTCACCGTACTGTAGAGGCTGTTATTGAACGACAAGGGATGCTGGGTGATGATGTTGTCTATATCCACATAACTGATGCCGATGGAAGAGGTGTAGTTGTCGTTCCATTGTTTATCCAAATAGATAAAACCCGCCGTGGCGCCTATGGCGGTGAGCTCGCCATTGCCGTCGAGTCCTGCATCACTGCCGCCGGTGATATCGGCGTAATAATGGCAGCAGGGATCGTTTAGGTAGCGGCCTATGCCTTTACCGTTGGCGATTTGAAATTTCAGACTGTGACTGTAATTTACATCATAGGTGCCGGTGACATTAATGCCCCAGCCCCACACCTTATCTTCTTGCAGGTTTGTTTTGTATCCCAAATAGCGCAATAGCAGTGCGGTTTTGATATACCCCTGATCAAATTGATAGGTATAACTGGCGCTGGCATCGGGCCAATCGTTTTGTTCGCTATAGTTCAGGGACTCAGGATCAATATTAACCGGTAACGCCAGATCCGCATCTGAACGTTCGATACCTAAGGCCCAGAAGCTGCCATTGCCTAAGCTGCGGCGATAACGAATTTGCGGGTGACGGGCAAAGACCATGGCCGATGGGCCCCAATAATCGAGGATATTGGGAAAGGAATTGATGTCCATAAAGCCGCTAAAGGTCTGCCCAGCTCCCCAGTTGCCAAGCTCACCCCAAAGGTGAGTGAGGTTAAAATCGGCATTACCGTCGCCATCGAACATATCAAATTCAAAGCGGGTGGTCATATCGCCGTGCTCGGTTGGGGTGTGACTGCGAAAGGAGAGCTTGGATTGTCCCGCGTTGAGCAAGGTCTTATCGTCGCTGGCATCTTCGTCAAAGAGAATGGACGAGGTTTGAAAGGCGCCGCGATTGGCCATGTCGCCATCGTTATAAATGGCATCGAGCCAAATTTGCCCGCCTATTTGCAAGGTGGTGTCCGAATCGCTTAAAAAGATGCTCTTTGGTGGCGTTTTAAAACGGTAGCTGGGACGTTCATACTCCTGATAAAGGCGACCATTAAGCTTGCTTTGAGGTTGTTCGGTTTGGGTTTTGACCGTAGCCAAAGGACGCTTAATGGCAGCAATTTCAGCGTCTTTAAGCTTGAGCTGCTGTTCTATTTCGGCATCTTTGCGCTTTAACTGCTGTTCTAACTCAACAATACGACGCTCTAGCGCGGCCAAGCGCTCTTCAACGGTGGCACCTTGTACCGCCGGTGCTAGCAATAGTGCCGTCAGGGCAAGGCCTAAGGCTTTGCCACCGACTTTGGTGGAGGCTTTTCCAGCGGCGCGACTGTGCGGTAAGAGCTGGGTTCGTTGTGCAGGATTTAAGGGAGCCATGTCCACTCCTATAACTCGACGGCAAAAGTTACGATCATCTTATAGTCATCCTTTTTCGGCACTGTGCCATCGGCATTGGCGATAGGAGATTGCAGATGATCCCAAAGCAGTGATATGTCGAAATCAATATCACTGGTGATATCTATTGAGGCACCCATCAGGGCATGCTGGGCATTGCCACCGGCCGCTTGCTCGGCAAGGGTAAAACGATAGTCAAAGGTTAAATCTATGTCCGAGGTCAGCTCGTAATCCATATTTGACGAAAAATAAACTGAGGTCGTTGAGTTGCTGCTGGGAGCGTCAATACCGACATTGGCAAATTGCGTTCTTTGATAGGCAGGACCCGTGCCTATATCCCATTCCCAGCGCTGATTATCAATGACGTAATAACCTATACCGGCGCCGAGCGTGTATTTATGGTCGATATTCTGAAATGGGTCGCGATAGTATTCGAAAAACACTGGGCGAAAATACAGGGACTTGGTATAAAACCAGTCAAAGGTGCCGCTAGCACGGACATTGTTTTCAGTGACCTCTTCATCGTTGCTGGTGCGTGCCGCTAGGGCGTTGATCAGCAACCGATTGGTGGCGGTGCGCCGTTTGATATCAACGGTGGCGGAGAGCTCACTTTGCTCTGTGTTGCCCCGACTTAAATTAGCGCCGACACCCACCTTGGCATACCAGGCGCCACCGGCGTCCTTGGCGCTGGCGGCGATAGACACCAGATCTTTGGGTAAATAGGCCAGCTTAGCTGCGCCTACCTGTACATAACTTGGGCCGATCAACAAGGCGCCTTCGCTGACATGGCCGTCGTTAAAGCGCACGCTATGGGCTCGCCCGGAAATCACCATGTCGACGTCTTCACGGTCGATAAACAGGGTGTCGAGTATGTCGCTGTCAAACTCAATTTGTTTGTCGTACATGGCTTTAAATTCACCTTTTAGCCATTCGCCTGAGCTCAGGCGGATCCAGTCGTATTTATCTATATCTTTAACAATGGCTTGGCGTTCTTCCAGATATAAAGGTGCTTGCTGCTCGGCGTCGACGCTAGGTGTAAGCACCAAGGCGAAAATGACAATAACCAGGGCTATAAATGGCATCCGATTTCCTTTATAGGGGTATCCGATTAATACCAATTCACTTAAATAGCTAATCATTCTAGCGGGCTCAATATCATGCTAACGGCGTTGGAATTTATCTTTGTAGCAAAACTACATAAGAAAAATTCCGCCTTGTTATCACATCATTTAGCCAACGCTATCTCTGATCACATACTCAACAGAATTGGTATAAGGCGAATAAATGCAAGCAATTACATCAATAATAATAGGCCAATATGGCGAGGGTACAACTGACCGCAGTGGCAAAACCGTCAGAAAAGGGAGAGTCAATACGAACTGCTGCTAAATAAACGTTGATGGGTTTTATAGGCATATTCGTCGGTCATGCCACTGAGGTAGTCACACAAGACTCTGTAGGTGCTGGTGCCGGTTTTTTCCGCCTGACGATAGGCGACGGCTGTGGTTTCCGGCAATAAACGTAGCGGATCGCTGGCAAAGACTTCGAATAATTCGATGATCAGTTTCTGGCCATTAAATTCTATCTGCTGCATGTGTGGGGCACGAATAAGGCGCTTATAAATAAATGTTTTTAAGCAATCCAGTAGCGCCTGATAACTTGGCGGCAAGACCACCTGGTAGCCAAGCATAGCGCAGCTAAAGTCGCCGTCGGTGGGTACCAATTTAGCTTGTGTGATAAAGAGGTTCACCAGCTCGCCTATAAGGTCCTTGCGCTGCGCCTCACACTGGAAGAATAATCGCTGCGCCATATTGGCACCTTCGAGCCAGGGACAGTCGAGCTCAGCCAACATAGGCTCGGCGTGGGACTGCCAGTCGTGAATGGTGATCTGCTCGGTGGCAATGGCATCTTCGAGGTCATGTACCGCGTAGGCGATATCATCGGCCAGCTCCATCAGAGATGCATCCACCGACTTATACAGGGTTTTGGCGCGAAAGCTATCCTGGGGCTGGTGACTTTGAAATAAGGTCCTGTCCGCGGCGCTCAAGGGAGCGAAGATCCAGTCTACCAAGTCACTGTCATCACTATACAGGCCCTTGGCCGGGCGCCATTCATTGGCCTTAATATAACGCTGCTGCGCCGGCTCGGATGGCTTGCTATGCCACAGGGTATCGAGCAGTGCCGGGTATTTTATAAAACCCAACAGGGTGCGGCGGGTCAGGTTCATACCAAAGCCCTGGGTGTAGGGTTCAAGCTTGGCGACAATGCGTAAAGTCTGAGCATTGCCCTCAAAGCCACCGTGTTCACGCATCATGTAATTTAGAGCAATTTCACCGCCGTGGCCGAAGGGTGGATGGCCTATATCATGGGCTAAGCACAAGGTTTCCAACAAGGAATCATCGGGCAGACAGGTGATATCGGGATGTTGTCGGCTCAGATGGCGCAGCAAGCCACTGCCTATTTGCGCTACCTCTAAAGAGTGGGTGAGGCGAGTGCGGTGAAAGTCGTTCAGGCCAATGCCCATGATTTGCGTTTTTGCCTGCAGGCGACGAAACGCGGCGGCATGAATAATACGCGAGCGGTCGACCTGCCACGAAGAGCGGTTATCGTTGGGGCGATGCTTATCTTCACCTGTGCGTCTTTGTTGCCAAATATCGGCCATGCAGTGCTCGTAACCCTGAGTATTATGTACTGAGTGTAAACAATAAATAACTCCTTGTCTTGTATGATGTTAGTGGCAAAGTAGTGATTATTTCGTATTTGCTTCTGTTAGGATATAATGCGCCGTTTGTTTATCCAGACATATGAATACTAGAGGTGTCATGATCAAAAAACTGGGACTCATTCTATTTACTATCATCTCCATTACCGCCCTGGTGTACCCCTTTATCTGGGGGCCGCAGGAGCAGAGTGCGCAAGTTACAGAGTCAACGCCAGAGCAAGCTGTTAAAAAGCCAGTGGTGGAAAAGCCAAGGCACAATGTTAAACTGCCTGACTTTGCACAAGTTAACGATATTAAAGAAAAAAAATCCCTGTTTTTTGACTTTATTCGTGGCCCGGTGGAAAAAGCCAACAGCCGAGTGCGGGATCAGCGCGCGACTTTAGAAATCGCCCTGATGATGATTCAGTATCAGCAGGCCTTATCCGCCACTCAAGAGCAAAAGGTAGAGGATATTTTTGCCGAATATGGTCTTGTGGATGAAGAGATAAGCGAGCTGTCATTGCAACAGGCGCTGCGTCGCGTTGATGTTATCCCCAAAGAGCTGGTGATGATGCAGGCGGCCAATGAGTCGGCCTGGGGTACCTCGCGCTTTGCTCGTATCGGCTTGAACTTTTTTGGCCAATGGTGCTTTAGCGAGGGTTGTGGCCTGGTGCCTAAACGCCGCAATCAGGGGGCCAAACATGAGGTGGCCGTGTATCAGTCGGTACAAGAAGCGGTGGATGCCTATTTCTATAACATTAACACCCATAATGCCTATCGTGAGCTGCGCGATATTCGCGCCGAGTTGCGCCAGGCACAACAGCCACTGACTGCCAAAGATCTGGCCTATGGATTAATGTCTTACTCCGAGCGCGGTGAAGCCTATATTGAAGAGCTGCACGCAATGATAGACCATAATGAGGCGTATTTTGATGAATAAACTGACTTCCTGGGTATCTCCGTTATTAATCTTATCGTTTAGCGCGGCTGCTGAGCCTGTGGTCATGTCGTATGACGGCTTTTATGACCGCATGGAAGTCGTGAACGAGGGCGAGTACCAATATGCACAGGTTGGTTTTTATTTAAAAACCTATGCTGATGCCAAGCCCTGTGAGATCGCAGCTGGGGAAATCTTAACGGAAAAGCAAAGTTACCCTTTAACTTACGACGACCAAGGTCAGCTGTTCCTGCCCTTTGATAAAGAGCTAGATACCCACAAAGCCATGGTGGTGGTGACCCCAGCCAATGCCGGCGGCTGTCAGTTAAGCATACAGATTGAAGCAAAAATGCCGCAACAGGGGATCACTGCAGGGCAGTTATATCAGGTGAATAATGAGCTTGAGGAGCTGTTGGCGGATCTTTCCGGCTTCTTCGTCGGCACCCTGATGTCTTTCTTGCTACCGGATCAGCAAGGTATTCAACTGCACTTTACTGGCTCTGTGCCCACCGATGTCCCTTCCGACTGGCAGTGCGTCGACACCCGCTGTAAGGTCAAAATTAAAAACAAGTGGGAAGATAGCGAAACCGTGCTGGTGGACGGTGCCAAGCTGGCTCGTATCACCCCTTGGATTGATAAAGGTTAATCATTGACCATAGTGCCCGGTGCCGCCGGGCTACTGACCCACCCCGTTTCAACCAGAAACAACCTTGATTGTCTGTGCTACGGCAGACCACCGAAAATTCTTCCTATTGCTCGCTGCAAAGTCCTGCCTCGCTTCTATACTTTCTACGAGTGTAACGGCGGTGACCCGTTCATTTTTGTATTATGCGAATGCCTCGATCGCCGTTAAAAGCAAGCAACGAGGAATAGAAAATGAAATACATATCCAAAATTGGAGCCATGCTGTTTGTGGTCACCTCAGGCGCAAGTATGCAGGGCTTGGCAACCGAACCCTGCGGTGATTTCGGAGAATGCCTGGCTCTGATTGAAATTAATGCCAGCGACGGAGACATAGGTTTCCACTTTTTATTTGACGGTGACGACCTTGAGTCGGCGCGGCTGACGGACCCAGATGGCGCCAAATTGTTCGAGTACAAGGTAGGAGGGTCATTGAAGGAACAAACCTTGACCGAAACCTTTGCCGAAAGCGCCGAACCCTTGTGTTGGAATGATCCAAAAGCCGAAGAGGATGAAGAAATAGTCACACTAAGTGAGTTTCTAGAGCGCTGGCAACCGGGCATTTATATGGTCACGGGCAAAGGAGAAGAAGGAGAAAAAGCCGAAGGCGAGACCATGCTTACCTATCACCTACCGGCCGCGCCTGCCAATGTTTCATATAATGGTGGAGTGATCACCTGGGAGCCGGGTAACGATCTTGGTAAATGTGCGACCAGTGGCGAACTTGATGACTTAGTCAATGATGGTAGCTTGCCTATGCACCCCGAATTTGTAGCCGTCGGTGCGTGGGAAGTCGTTATGGATACCGTTGTCGAGGATGGAGATCCCTTGGCGAAGATGAAATTCAGTGTTCGGGTGCCCGCATCGGCGTTTCAGGTTGCGGTCTCACAAGAGTTTTTGGATGCCTTGCCGGCAAATACGGAAATGAAAATTGAAGTGGGTGCCATAGGAGTCGACGGCAATGCCACCTTTACTGAAACCGGTGATATTTGTGTCAATGAAATTGAGGAGGGCTGCGAATAGGCTAGCCGCCTTATACATATGAAAAAAGCGCTGATTAGCGCTTTTTTCATGGTGACATTAAGTCAGTTCAATAATTGTAGGGGTTGTATCGGCGACCTCATCTTCCTGGTCATAGCCTACGGGGATGACGGGTACCTCAGGTTTATCCATCGCCGTGTCACCGCCGTCGATCACCTCACCGGTTTGTAAGTCGCTAAAGGCAAATAAATTTGTATCGGCCAGGTGCGAAGGTACGACGTTTTGCATCGCAGTAAAGATGCTTTCGATGCGTCCCGGGTGTTGTTTATGCCATTGCTGCAACATGGCTTTGATGTTTTGTCGTTGCAGATTTTCCTGTGAGCCGCACAGGTTACAAGGGATAATGGGGAACTGCTTATGCTCTGCATACTCGGCAATATCCACTTCTTTGCAGTAAGCCAGTGGGCGAATAACCATGTGCTGGCCGTCATCGCTCATGAGTTTAGCCGGCATACCCTTTAACTTGCCACCATAGAACATGTTCAAAAACATGGTTTCTATCATATCGTCACGGTGATGGCCCAAGGCTATCTTGGTGGCACCCATTTCTTTGGCGGTGCGGTATAAGATGCCGCGGCGCAGACGTGAGCACAGCGAGCAGGTGGTTTTACCTTCGGGGATCTTGTCCTTAACGATGGCGTAGGTGTCTTCCTCGACTATCTTGTATTCAATACCCAGCTCATTGAGGTACTGAGGCAAAATATGCTCAGGGAAGCCTGGCTGTTTTTGGTCCAGGTTTACGGCGAACAGCTCGAAGTTGACTGGTGCCGAGCGTTGCAGGTTTTGCAGTATATCCAAAAGGGTGTAGCTGTCTTTACCACCAGACAAGCACACCATGATGCGATCGCCTTCTTCAATCATATTAAAGTCGGCAATGGCCTGACCGGTATGGCGGCGTAAGCGCTTTTGCAGTTTGTTGAAATTGTATTGCGCTTTGGCTTGTGCTGAATGCGACACCTGGGCACCCTCTAAGGCTAAAAATCAAAGGCGCGTATTATAGGCTGACGCACTCGAGGCATCAAGAAAAAGGCAGCGGATGCTGCCTGAAGGTGTTGAAAATTGGTTTTGGGTTAATCTTCCAGTGGACTGCGATAGCCATCTGGTTTAAGCGCCAGCACGTCACAATCCAGGCTGTCGATAACATGCTCGGCGGTATTACCCACCAAGGCAGCGCTGAGTCCGGTACGACCCACTGTGCCAATGACCACTAACTCGCTGTCGAGCTTTTCCGCCAGGCGCGGCAGTACGTCTTCCGGCAGGCCTTCTTCCACATGTTGATGATTTTCAGGGATACCGAATTGCTTACCCAGCTCACGGGTAGAACTGAGGTGGTGCTCTTTTACCGTTTCATTGTATTGCGACGGATTAAACTCGGGAATTTCGATGGCGATATTGACCGGTGTAGCCGGGTAGGCGTTAACCAAGTGCAAGTCACCCTTGGCAATCTTGCTGATAAACTGGGCATCTTTGATGATGCGCTCGCTGAGTGCCTGATGCTGTTCATCATCGCTTGACGCATTCACTGCCGCTAGAATAGCGCCACCAACCAACCATTTGTGGTCTTTCACCAACAATAATGGTGTAGGGCACTTGCGAATAAGGTGCCAGTCGGTGGGGGTAAAGATCACAGATTTTAGGGCATGATGTTGATGTGTGCCCTTGATCACCAAGTCGTACTCATGCTCTAACACCTCACGAATAATGGCTTCAAAAGGACGGTTATGCCAGACCACCTTGGTATCGAAGCTGATATCCTGATGCTGCGCCGCCAAAGATTGCAGCCATTGCTCTTTATCGGCTATTACTGCTCTGCGCATGGCTTCGCGCTCATCGCCGCTGAGCATGGTGGTCATTTCATAAGAGAAATCGTAGATGGATAAGAAGGCGGTAATGTTTGCGCCAGTGTTACGCGCTATTTCCGCGGCTCGAGATAAGCTCTGCTGTGCCTCGACGGATGGGTCAACAACTGCAAGTATACGTTTAATTTTATCCATAATGCGCCTCCTTAATACCTAATTTTAAGAGTATTTCAATACAACTATGAGTGTAATAGAAATCCCTGATATTAAAAGGCGCGAATGGATTTAGTTTGAGTCAGATCAACTGCTTGGCGCAGAAATGGCTGCAGCCTGAGCGAGTTGCTGATGATCATTGATGGTAATAAATTTACCGTCGACGCTAATAAAGCCACTTTTCTGAAAACGACTTAATAAACGGCTGATGGTTTCAACGGTTAAACCCAGGTAATTGCCGATTTCGCCCCGGGTCATGGTGAGGCGGAATTCACGAGCCGAGAAGCCGCGCTCGCTAAAGCGACGAGAAAGCGTATGTAAGAAGGACGCCAGACGTTGCTCGGCGGTCTTTTTATTCAATAACAGCAGCATTTCCTGATCATAGTTAATCTCGTTGCTCATCAGTCGCATGATCTGTTGGCGTAACTTGGGCAGGCGTCCGGCCAAATCATCCAAGGTTTCAAAAGGAATTTCACAAACCATGGAGGTTTCCATAGCCTGGGCAAAACTTTGGTGAGTAGCGGTATGAATACCATCGAATCCCACTAAATCTCCAGCCAGGTGGAAGCCGGTGATCTGCTCTTCACCCTGCTCTGAAAGGGTAAAAGACTTAAATGAGCCGCTGCGTACCGCGAAAATGGATTTTAGCTTAGTGCCAGACTCGAACAGGTAATCGCCCTTGTGCAGTGGCTTTTTGCGCTCGATGATTTCATCAAGGCGGTCCATTTCTTCGCCATTTAAGCTAAAAGGAAGGCACAACTGAGAGATAGAGCAGTTGGTACAGCTAATGGTGCAATTCGATTTACCAGCGAATTTACCAGAAAGTTGTGTTTTTACGTCCATTTTACATTCCAAGGTAAGCAAGAGATGAAGTTAAATCTACGTGACTAGCGAGGCACTTGCAATAACCAAGCTATAGAGCCCATACCAAAGTAATAGATTACCCAAGACCAGGCGCACCCACGTTTGGTTAAGTATACCCTTAATGGCGTTGGCACCCAAGCCCAAGGCGAGCAGTGCCGGCAAGGTGCCAAGGGCAAACAAGGCCATAAATAAGGCGCCATCGGCGGCGCTTTGGCTAAAAATAGCCCAGGTTAACGCGCTGTAGACCAAGCCGCAGGGTAACCAGCCCCACAGGGCGCCGTATAACAGGGCTTTTGGGTAGCTGTTAACCGGCATCAGATGACGATTCAACTTGACGATATGGCGCCAAATTGCCCAGTTGCCCAGCTTTTCTATGCCGCCCAAAGGATTAAACAGGCGCATAACGTAGAGGCCAACGAGGATCATAAAGACAGCACTTAGCAGGCTTAGGCCCAGGCTGATATGGTTGTTTTGACTGGCAAATGCGGCGCTAAAGCCGCCGACTAGAGCACCGGCTAAAGCATAGCTGCTTAAGCGCCCGACATTATAGGCAAGCGTGGCGCCGAGCGGCGGCAGATCGCGGCTGGCGAGCTGAAACGTGCCAGCGATACCACCACACATGGCGACGCAATGGCCACTGCCGGCCAAGCCCATTAACAGGGCGGCGGCAAAGTTAATCTCGTTCATTGCTCTTGTCGTGTTCCTCTTTGTCATCTTCAAAGAGAATACTGTGACCTTGCTTTTCCAAATCGGAAAACTGCTCGCTTCTTACCGCCCAGAAAAAGATACCAATGGCGATAAGCACAAACAAAATGGCAATGGGGATTAGGACGTAGATGATACTCATAAGCGCAGCAACCGTAGTGAATTGGTGATAACAATAATCGAGCTTGCCGACATGCCGATCACCGCCATCCAGGGGGCAACCCAGCCCAAGGCGGCAAGGGGTAGAATAGCCCCGTTATAACACAAAGACAGGGTCAAGTTCTGCCTGATAATACGGCGCGTTTGTTTGGCCACGCGGATAAGTTGTGCCACCGAGCGTAAATCGCTGTTGAGCAGCACCACATCGGCGGTGTTTTTAGAAATATCGGCACCGCTGTCCATGGCGATAGAAAGGTGAGCGGCATTAAATACTGGGCTGTCATTGACACCATCACCTATCATGGCGCATACCTGACCTTCGCCATGCCATTTTTGCATTAACGCCAGCTTGTCTTCGGGCAGCAAGGCGCCATGGTAGGCATCAAGTTCAAGTTGCTCCGCCAGCTGTTTGCCGGCGGTTGACGGGTCGCCGGTAAGCATCACACGGCTGATATTTTGCTCTTTCAGCTCCGCTTGCAATGCCTCGGCATGGTCGCGCACCTGATCTTGCAGATAAAAGGCGGCTACAGGTTTTTGGTCGATAAAAAGCACAGCTTGAGCATTGAGTTCCAGCTCATGGGTAAACCAGTTGGCCTTACCAATATGCACCTTATGCGCTTGCCAGATGCCAGCAACACCAAAGCCGGTGTGCACCTCAACCTGCTCGGGCTGCGGGTGAATGGGGGTGATCTCGCTAAAGGCTTTGGCGATCGGGTGCTCGGAATAACGCTCTAAACTGGCGGCTAAAGATTTTAATTCCTGTTCGCTGTAGCCGCTATCGAGAATGTCCATTTTGGCGATGGCGAAGCGGCCGTAGGTCAGCGTGCCGGTTTTATCAAAACCCACCTTGGTTAACTTGGTGGCGGTTTCCAGCACATGTGCCTGCTTTATTAAAACCCCACGCTTGGTGAGGTTGGCCACGGCGCAGGTCAGGGCTGTTGGAATTGCCAAACTTAAGGCACAGGGGCAGGTGGCAACCAATACGGCTATGGTTATCCAAAACGCGTGCTCCGGGTCGATTTGATACCAGGACAGTGCAGTAATGGAGGCAAAGATCAACAGACAGGCGACAAACCATTGCGCCACCTTGTCGGTTATCTGGGCGATTTTCGGGCGCTGACTCAGGGCACTGTGTTGCAGGCGTATAATCTGATTGACCAGGGTATTTTGACCAACCTTGTTCACTTTCAGGGTTAATACCCCGTCATGGTTCACCGTGCCGGCATGGACCTGATCGCCCAATGTCTTGTTAACAGGGTGATGTTCGCCCGTCATCATGGACTCATCGACGCTGGAGCGCCCGCTGATAACCTGGCCGTCGGCGGCTATGGTTTCACCGGCTTTGACTCGCACGGTATCACCTAGCTTTAACAGCTTGGCGCTAATTAACTGCTCCTCGTTGTCGCCATCGACCACGCGGGCAGTGAGCGGCAGTAGTTGCTGCAGGTTTGCAGTGAACTCGCTGGCTTTAAGGCGAGCACGAAACTCTAAATATTTGCCCAGCAGCAGCAAGAAGGTAAACATACAGATGGACTCAAAATACACCTCGCCGGTGCCAGTGAAGGTGGCATAACCACTGGCAAAATAGGCGCCAAAAATGGCCAGGGAGACGGGCACATCCATATTTAATTGTTTGGCTTTTAAGCCGGTAATGGCGTTACTTAAGAACGGCAGTGCCGAGTAGAAGATCACCGGCGTGGCCAGCGTCAGGCTGATCCAGCGGAAATACTGTTCAAAGTTATCTTCCATGCCTGAGAACATGCCAAAGTACATGGCAAAGGCAAACATCATCACCTGCATGGTCATCAAGCCGGCTACACCGAGACGGCGGACAAAGCTCTTGGCCTGCACCTGCTTTTGTGCCGCTTCGTTATCGGCCTGGAAGGGGTAAGATTTATAACCGATTTCTGCAAGGCTGGTGATCAAGGTACTGAGTTTGGCCTGGGTGTCGTCCCATACGATCATAGCGCGGTGGGTGGAGGTGTTTACATCAACCCGCTTCACCCCGGAGTGAGCCAATAGCTGCTTTTCAATCAGCCAAGCACAGGCGGCGCAGCTTATACCTTCAACGCTGAGCAGCACCTCTTTGTCATTACCCTGATGGGAAATAAATTCCTGCTGGATAGACTCGTTGTCATAACTTTGGATCAGCGCCAGTTGCTCTGGCACCAACTGCTGCACCTTGCCGGCTGATTCGGTGCGGAATTTGTAATAGTCGCTCATACCCTGAGCGATAATGGTCTCGGCCACTGCCTTACAGCCGATACAACACATGGGTTCAGGTTTATTGTTAACCACAACCGATTCATTAAAACCCTTGGGAATGGGCTCAAGGCAATGAAAGCAGGACTGCACACTCATTTAATTATACTCGGGCATTTATTTATACTCGGGGCTCACTTTAATCGTGTCCGCTTGTGGCAGTTGAATGTTTTCTTTCAACTTCCAGCTGTCATCAAATGGAGTGATAAATACCGTATAGGCGCCTTGTTCGATAGGCGTGTCGAGTAGGGTGGTGAACTGGCCATGGGCATTTTTGGTGAGGCGAAAGCTTACGTCTTTATCGCTTAGAGTGCGGTGGTATAAACCTATGTTGAGCGCTGCGACTTTTGAGTCATCGCCCTTGGTAAAGGCAAAGCTGATACGCTCATCCGTGAATTGTAAATCACCGTGCAAATACAAGGCCTTAGCCTTGTCGAACTTGGTTAACTCGAGGTTGATGGCTTTGCCTTTTTTATAATAGTCATCGACCACCATATCAGGGCCATTGCCCACCGCCATGGTGATAAGGCCAATACAGGCAATAATGGTTGTAAGAGGGAAGAAAAGTAAAAACCAAGGCCAAAACTGCTTATACCAGGGAGTAGTGTTCATAATACCAAGTTAGTTGCCATTAAGTTGCGGCTATTTTACGGCATTGGCGGATAAAAACCTAAAAAAAAGCCTCCAAATAGGAGGCTTTTTTGATTTCGATTAAATTCGTATGCTTACTTGTCTTGCGACAGGCTGTATACGTAGGCGGTTAACAGGTGAACCTTGTCTTCGCCTAGGATATCTTTCCATGCTGGCATCACACCGGCACGACCGTTAGCGATAGATTCTTCTACCGAACGAGCTGAACCGCTGCCGTATAACCAGGTGTTGTCGGTTAGGTTAGGCGCACCAAAAGGTAGGTTGTGAGCCACCGAGCCTTTACCATCTGCACCGTGACAGGCTGCACACATGGCAAACTTAGCTTTACCTGCTTCCGCATCACGTTGGTTAACCGTACGACCAGAAAGGCTTAGTACAAAGGCAGTCATTTCTTTTACGCCTTGCTCGCCACCAAGGGCTGCTTCCCAGCTAGGCATAGCAGCGATACGGCCGTGTAGTATTGTTTCTTTGATCTTGTCTGGCGTACCACCGTATAACCAATCTTTGTCGGTTAGGTTAGGGAAGCCGTCACCACCACGGGCGTCAGAGCCGTGACACTGAGCACAGTTTTGTAGATAAAGGCGTTGACCGATTTCTAGTGCTTGCTCATCTGATGCTAGATCCAATACGTCACGCTGGGCGAAAGATTTGAACATAGGTCCGAATTTTTCGTCTGCCGCACGGTACTCACCATCCAACTGGATGCGGTAGCCATCAGCGTGCATGTCTTCAACCGCTTTCTTAGACTCTTCTAGTGATGTTACGCCCTGGTTAGAGCTCTTCCACTTTAAGAAGCCTTCAAAGTTACCTAGGCCAGGGTAGGCAGCAAGGTAGTACACAGCCCACGCGAAGGTCGCGAAGAACATGTAGGTCCACCACTTAGGTAGCGGGTTGTTAATTTCTTCAATGCCATCAAATTCATGGCCACAGCTCTCGCCTTCTTTAACACCTACGAAGTTCTTTAAGTTCCAAACCAGTAGGCCGAAGAGCAGAACTAGACAGGCCAAGGTTAGAACGATGACCCAAATACTCCAAAAGCTAGTCATTTCTCAGACTCCTTTTCCTCATTAGTGATTGTGCTTTGGTGTTTCTTTTCGTCTTCAAACACCGCGTTGGCGGCATCATCGAAGCGCTTTTTGCTGCGCTTGCTGAAGGCCCACAACACAATCACGATAAAAAGTACCATTATTACCAGAGTTAAAATGCCTCTGAACGTGCCGTAATCCATAATAATTACTTCAAGTGTGTACCAAGTTGCTGTAAGTAAGCGATAAGCGCTTGCATCTCAGTCGCACCTTGGCCGTCGTTCATAGCATTAATCTCGTCAACCTGAGTTTGTAACTCTTCATCTGTACCGTAGCCTAAGCCATTATAGCGGTCAGTATTTTTATCAATACCAAAGCTATCACGGAAGATTTGTAGTTTTTTCAGGGTGTACTCTGTGTCTACTCGATTTTCATCTAACCAAGGGAAGGCTGGCATATTCGACTCAGGAACCACTGAGCGTGGGTCCATTAAGTGCGCATATTGCCAATCGTCAGAGTAACGTCCGCCAACACGAGCCAGATCTGGACCGGTACGCTTAGAACCCCACTGGAATGGGTGATCCCAAACGCTTTCACCGGCTACCGAGTAGTGGCCATAGCGTTCAACTTCGTCACGGAAAGGACGGATCATCTGTGAGTGACAGTTATAACAACCTTCACGTACATAGATGTCGCGGCCTTCAAGTTCTAGCGCCGTTAGGGGGCGTAGACCGTCTACCGGCTCAGTGGTGTCTTTTTGGAACATCAAAGGAGTGATTTCCACTAGGGCACCAAAGCTGATAGCAAATACCGTAAGGATGGCCATTAGGCCAACGTTCTTTTCAACAATTTCATGTTTGTTGCTAGAGTTTTTATTGCTCATCATCCTACCCCTTAAGCTACTTGTGCTTGCGCATCGTCTGCAATTGAGCCTTTCTTAGCTGCAATAGTGCGATAGCTGTTGTAGGCCATTACCAGCATACCCGCTACGATGAATACACCGCCTAGGAAACGCATGACGTAGAATGGGAATGAAGCTTCTAGCGATTGTACGAAGCTGTACATAAGCGTACCGTCTTCGTTAACTGCGCGCCACATAAGACCTTGCATTACACCAGAGATCCACATAGCAACTATGTACAGTACAACACCTACAGTGTGTAGCCAGAAGTGGGTGTTAACCAGCTTCACGCTGTACATGCGGCTGTGGCCGAATAGTGCAGGGATCAGGTGGTAAGTCGCACCGATTGAAATCATAGCAACCCAACCTAGGGCACCCGAGTGTACGTGACCTACGGTCCAGTCAGTGTAGTGCGAAAGCGCGTTAACTGACTTGATAGCCATCATTGGGCCTTCGAACGTCGACATACCGTAGAAAGAAAGAGATACAACTAGGAAACGCAGTACCGGGTCGGTACGTAGTTTGTGCCACGCGCCAGACAGGGTCATGATACCGTTGATCATACCACCCCAAGAAGGTACGAATAGAATAACCGACATTACCATACCTAATGACTGAGTCCAGTCAGGTAGAGCTGTGTAGTGTAGGTGGTGAGGACCAGCCCAGATGTATAGAGAGATAAGTGCCCAGAAGTGAACAACCGATAGACGGTAAGAGTAAACAGGGCGACCCGCTTGCTTAGGTACGAAGTAGTACATCATACCAAGGAAACCAGCAGTCAGTAGGAAACCTACCGCATTGTGGCCATACCACCACTGTACCATGGCATCAACGGCACCAGCATAGATAGAGTATGACTTAGTCAGTGAAACAGGCACTGCCATGCTGTTAACAATGTGCAATACCGCAACCGTAAGAATGAAGCCGGCATAGAACCAGTTGGCAACATAGATATGCGATACTTTACGCTTAACCAAGGTACCAAAGAAAACAACAGCATAAGAAACCCAAACGACGGCGATTAGGATATCGATTGGCCACTCAAGCTCGGCATATTCTTTGGAGCTGGTAATACCCAAAGGCAGGGTAATGGCGGCTAATACGATAACCAGTTGCCAGCCCCAGAAGGTGAAAGCTGCAAGTTTATCGGAGAAAAGGCGCGTTTGGCAGGTACGCTGCACAACGTAGTAAGACGTTGCGAACAAGGCGCTGGTGCCGAATGCGAAGATAACAGCGTTCGTGTGTAACGGACGCAGTCGAGAGTATGTTAGCCATGGGGTATCGAAGTTCAATGCTGGCCAGGCAAGCTGGGCAGCAATTAATACACCAACACTCATGCCAACGATGCCCCAAATCACTGTCATAATAGCGAATTGGCGAACAACTTTATAGTTGTACTCAGTTTGTGATGCTACTGTTTGGCTCATTGTCAGGTTTCCGCTGCATTATTATGCGATTAGAAATGAAATACCTACTCTTGCGAATAGGGCCTACTGATGGTGTCAAAGCCGGCTACCTAAAACTCTCATTTTACGAAGCGTTTCAGAAAGCAGACTCACAACACTCTTATTATTTGCGGTCGAAATAATAAAATTTTTGACCTCAAAAAGATAGCGCAAATGGCTAAAATAATGACTTCAATCAAATTATCACGTGAAGTTGGGGAATTTTTAACTCATGCCTAGTCAGGACGGATCCCATTGGTTAATATTGGCGCTAAATTAACGTTCAATAAATAACCATGTTGCAGTCGTACCACACCCGTCACTCTCTTGTTTTGCTTTCCCTGTTCACGGCGCTGCTGTCACTGACTGCGTGTAACGACAGCAACCTAAGTATAAACAAAGAGAGTATAGACAAAGATACGCAGCTCACCCATTGTTGTGATTCTCATCCCTTGCATATCGAGCCATTCCACTTTGCGCTCAGTGCTGAGTATGTTCACCCAGAGTCGCCTTTTTCAGTGTCTTTACATATGCCAAACGATGCTCAGATTGAAGGCGCAAAGATGCGGGGTGTGACCATGTACATGGGTACTATTCCGGTGTTTTTTAAGCAAATAGACAAGCATTTATGGCAAGCGGATATCATGGTCGGTGCCTGCTCAGAAGCTCAGATGGTTTGGCAACTGAGCGTCGATATTAGCCGTAACGGGCAAATTCGCAGGTTAACTTATCCCATTAAGGTCACGCATCCCTAACACTTATCGCTGATATAACGCTCTGGCCTTGTTGGAAAAAATAAGTTCCTAGTAGATAACCGGGTGAATTTCTAACGCATGTTTTCTTGAATGCTGTGGCAATACCACAGCACGCCGGAGTAAATCTTTTTTGCATATAAATTCACCGTATTTGGTTTGAATTATAATCAACTCCCTTGATTTCTTTTTTGACAAGCCCAAAGCCGTATTAGCTCGGCTATTAATTTAACCTGTCTATTTTAAATGTATGAATAACGGCCTGTGTATAAGTTGTAAATTTTCGATTAAGTAAACTTACTCACGATTGATTACATCGAGTTACAAAGTTGTCGCATATAGTTTCAGGTATCAAAAATTGTTGTTTTATTAGTACCTCACCCCGCATTTTTAAAGGCTTTTTGGTGTAAACATTTATAACAAGTGGTTACATGAGTTTAAGGCAGAAGGTGGAGTATTTCATGGTGTTTAATCTATGATCGCTCATTCAGTTTTCATTCAGTTAATTAAACCTAAGTTGCTCGGCGTTATGCAGTAACTTCATAAAAATATGAACTGTATAACCACCCTAAACGGGTGAAAATTCAACAAGTAGGGTTTAATATGAAAAAGACACAACTAGGGCTAGCTGTTTTAGCAGCATTGCCTATGTTCTCAAGTGTTCAAGCAATTGCTGCGGATTCTTCAGCCGAAGCAATTGAAAAGATTCAAGTAACAGGCTCACGCATCAAGCGTACCGATATGGAAACCGCTTCTCCGGTTACCCTAATCGGTGCCAACGATATTAAAGCCATGGGTGCGACCAGCATCGACAGCGTATTACAAAAAATGACCGCTGCCAGCGGTGCCATGACCAACCCGGCCGTAAACAACGGTTCAGGTGGTAACGCACGCGTTGACCTTCGTGGTTTAGGTGCTCAGCGTACGCTAGTACTTGTAAACGGTCGTCGTATGATCAACTCAGGTACAGGTGCTGCGTCAACGGTTGACCTTAACACCATCCCAGTTTCTATGATCAAATCGGTTGAAGTACTAAAAGACGGTGCTTCTGCCGTTTACGGTACCGACGCAGTAGCCGGTGTTGTGAACATCATCCTTAAAGATGATTTCGAAGGCCTGGACATGAACCTAAGCGGCGCCATCACAGGTGAAGGCGATGCCGACGAGACTTCATTCGACATCACCATGGGTACCAGCTTTGACCGTGGTAACGTGGTAATCGGTCTTCAGTACACAGACCGTGGCGATGCTTCTCAGGCAGACCGTGATTTCTCTGATTGTCCAATCGAAGAAGATTACGACAACAAGAGCTTCTACTGTGGCGGTTCTTCTTACACGCCTTTCGGCCACATTTGGGCTGACAATGCGAGTCTACAAGGTAATGAAGATGGCAGCTGGCACGATTATGCCGCTGAGAACGATGCCTATAATTTCTCAAAAGAAAGCTATCTTTACACACCAATGCGTCGTCTTAACCTAACGGGTATCGGTAACTTTGAATTGACAGACGACACTCGTCTAGTAACAGAGTTCACTTACTCTAAGCGTTGGTCAGATCAGCAAATGGCACCTCAGCCGGTATGGTTCGACTTTGAATACGATGCAGCCACCATGGGTGATTCACTACTATCACACGGTGTTGCTGATGGTGAAGCCATCTCTTACGGTCGTCGTATGACCGACATTGGTCCTCGTGGTTACGAGCAGGTTGTAGATACCGTACGTGCGGTAATTGGCCTAAACGGTGAATTTGACAACGGTTGGGGCTGGGATACATCGGTAGTATTCGGTCGTAACGACTCGGTTGACCGCGCTACTAACCTGCTGAACATGGGTTCAATTCAAGACAAAATCGCTGCAGGTACCTTCAACCCGCTAAACCAAGGTCATTGGACTGCTGCTAACCTAGCTGACGACGTTTACACAGAAAACAACTCTGGCGGTAGCCAGTTATTGATCATGTCAGCCGGCCTAAACGGTGAGATTTTTGAACTTCCTGCCGGTTATGTAGGTTTTGCAGCGGGTATCGAGCGTCGTGAAGAAAAGGCTTGGTACGTACCAGATTCACTAACTTCACAAGGTCTTGCCAATGATCCTCGCGTTGACCCAACGGGCGGTCGTTTCGATGTAAACGAAGCTTATGTTGAATTCGCTGTACCGCTAGTTGCCGATACAGCATTTGCTGACAGCATCGACCTAAGTGCAGCCGTACGTGCATTCGACTACAGCACATTTGGCTCAGACGAGACCTGGAAGCTAGGTCTAACTTATCGTGTAAATGATGAGTTTATGGTTCGTGCGGTACGTTCAACGGCGTTCCGTGCTCCGACTGTAAACGAGCTATATGCTGGTCAAGGTCCATCATTTGAACAGGTTGATTTTGACGTTGAAAATGCTCAAGACCAGGCTGAAGTGACTGTAGGTGGTAACGACCAATTGACTCCGGAAGAAGCTGATACGCTAACCGCAGGTTTCGTATACGCGCCTTCATGGTTAGATGGTTTCTCAATGACGGTTGATTACTTCGACATTGAAATCGAAAACGCCATTGCCAGTGAAAACGAACAATACATCGTAGACACCTGCCTTGATTCGACAACAGGCGCTAATATCAATAACGATCTCGCCCTATGTCAGTTTGCAGGCGTTAATTTTAACCAAAACACCGGCCGTATCAGCTTCAACAACCAGTTGAAAAACATTGGTACCGAGCAAACTAAGGGTTATGACGTAAACTTCAAATACGCGTTTGACGCTCTTGATCTAGCTTGGCGTACTGGCCTGGATATCACTATCCTTGACGAGTACATTGTTGAGTCTACAGGTGTAGACAGCGTTGATTACGCTGGTTTGATAACTTCAGGCCTGGGCAGCTATGCTGAGTACAAGACCAACTTCACCCTAAATGTTGCCGGTGATAACTGGGATGCTCAGTATCAAGCACGTATGATCGACGGTCTTGATGATTACTCTTGTCAAAAAGAAAGCAGCAAGTGTCTAGTACCAAGCGTTGGCACAGTGGTTTACCACGACATCAGCGGTTCTTACATCTTCAACGACACTGTGTCGCTTTCTGGTGGTGTAAACAACCTATTTGATAGGCAAGCGCCTTACTACACAGGTAATAACGATTCTAACACTGACCCGTACACCTATGATGTACTAGGTCGTCGCTTCTTTGCGAGTGTGAACGTTAAGTTCTAATTGGCCTTAGTGCCTTAGCATTAAAATGCCTGTCAGCGTGCTGATGGGCATTTTTTTTATCCCTGAAAAATAGGTTATACTTTTATTATCAATAAAATATGGGGGTTAATCATTGCACGAAATTGCTACGCTCAAACTTGATGAAGGCTTGCGTTTGGCGTTGGGGCAGTCATTGCACCCTAAATCCCACACCCGTATCGAATTGTTTTTTTGTATCCCCAACGAAATGGGCATTAACCCCAATACCCTGAGTGAAGAGAGCTTTTACTATAACCATATAAAAAGTCATCTGGCCTATAACGCCAGTGGTATACATTTACCCTTGGTTCGTAGTCGTTATGTGAGTAAGGTGCGGGGGGATGATCAAGAATACCGGCAAAATCTGAACTTATATTGCTACCAGGTACGCCTGGCTGTAGATGCTGATATTGCCGAGGCGCTGAGTATTAGTGAGGCTGATGAGTTTTATATACGTTCTCTGGCATTAATGCATGAAACTCAACGGCTTTTAAAGCGTTTACGTCGCTATAAACCACAAGATAGAAAGCTATTATCCTTTTATCACAATGCCGATAATTTTCTTAGTTGGTATATAGAGCAAGGACTATTAAAGCTGCTCGATAAGGCACCAAAAACCACTGACTTTGGCCTGGAGCGCTCGCAATTACTACAATATTGCCAAGATGAAAACGAGCACCGCGAAAATGCCCGCTATAATTCTTCCCCGACCTTGGAAGATCCCAACCGCCTTGCCAACAAGATGTTGCTACTACAGCGCTTAATTGAGCATGGAGTGGTGTTGAAAAGGGAGGCAAAAAATCTCGATGCCGTACTTAAACGTATGGTGAAGGGCTCGGTTACCGCAGTGATTATGGCCTTTGTGATGGTGCTGGTGCTCAATACGCGCACCAATTTCACTCAGGTCACGGTAGGCCTGGTGGCTTTATTGGGTGCTATTTATGGTTTGCGGGAAATTTTTAAGGAAGATCTCACCTATTTTATTTGGCGCCGTATTATTCGTGGCCGTGCTAAGTGGCTGAACATATTTTACAACAACACCACACGTATGCGGATAGGTAAACAAAAAGTCTGGCTTGAATATATTCGACATAAGCGTATACCAAAAGATGTGGCTGCTATATTTTCAAAGCGTCGCCAGCAAAATAAACAGGCAGCTAAGTGGTTATATATGCAGTTTGAAAATGAAATTTTGGTGAATGAGTTCCTGCCTGGCTATGATGCCTTAAATCAAACAACTAGTATTAGTCTGGCACCCATGATGCGTTATTTACGTAAAGGGGAAGGGAAACTGTATGAATATACCGGCAAGGGGATCCGCAAACATACGGTAGAGCGGCGCTACCAAATTAACCTGGTATTGGTCACTCATACTAGCGCTGGCGAAAAATATGCCCAGCGCTATAAGATCACGGTAAATCGCTCTGCTGTAGTGGCCTTAGAGCCTATAGGTGAGGTGCAGCAGAGCTAATGGGTAGCAGCGCTACCGGGCCTGTATTACAGGCCTTTTTCAGAATAAAGGGTTACTTTATCTGATACCAGAGTAACCTGGATGTTTTTACTTTCTGAGCCCCAGACGCAGTTGGTGTGTAGGGCTTTGTCTTCACAGGCCGATGGGCTGCCTAATAGCGCTTCTACTTCTGCGCGGTCCATGCCCACCTTGATTTGTTCATAATTTTCCAAGGTTACTTTAGAACAAGCGCTTAAAGTAAGACCTGCAGTGATGGCTAAAAGTAGTGATTTTTTCATGTTATTTTCCTTTTCACTCATTAGTGATTAAAACGTCTAATTTGCACCAGCATGCCAATTTGCGGGTGATCGAAATAATGAATCTCGCCGGAAATCACGCGGCGAAATTGTGAAAACTCACCACTGACCGAGGTATCTGTGTCGCCAATGGCACGGGTTACTAGGTTAGAGGTGATGTAAAGATAATGATTCAGGTGCACCTTTAAAAACCCGTCCAGTTGCCACTGCGGTTCATAATGGGTGCTTGGCGATAATAATAGACTATCTTCTGTCAGCTGCTCGGGAAGCTCGCTCAAGGTGGCAACCTGCTCGCCGCCGAAAAGGCGAAAACGTGGTGCCGCACGCTTAGATTGCCCAGCGAAACGCCAACCTGTGTGCAACAGAAGTTGCTTACCTTTACGGCTGAGAGCTTGGCGCTGCTCTTTAAATTGCAGTTGCTCCGGCGCCAACACATAGGGGCTGGCGGTATGGCTTTGGGTTTCGGCATTGGGGATCTTGGGCAAGCGCTGCAGATTTACCAGGTCGGCATTATTGTAATCACAGCCCTCGCTTTGCGTTTGCCCTGAATTTGTAAAAGCGTCTGTAGTACGCTGTGGTGGGCTGATCTGGCCATTATCACATTGATTATTAAGAGTGCGCAGATAAGCTGGGGTCAGCAGGTCGTTATCGTATTGATACTTGTCTAACTCGAGTTCTTCATTACGCAGGGTTTCCGTACTGCCAGTCTGACCTTGTTCAAAAACCAGTATCTCGATTTCAAACCAACGACCGTCCGCGTAACTTGGGGCACTGAGCATGGCCGCCAATATAACTAACATTTTTCTTATCATTAATTTCCTACCTTGGCTTCAAATTCAGTGATCATTGCCGTAATTAATTTAAGTCGCTCTTTGGCGTTGGCTTCACTGATCATAAAGCGTAACCGATTCGCGCCTTCCATTCTATAGTGTTTTGGATCCGCTTGAATTAAACCAATAATAAAGCCCGGACTGACCTTGGTTTGCTGGCTAAATTCAAAATAACCGCCCTTAGGATTGGCTTCAACCTTGGTTATTCCTATTGCACCGGCACGTTGTTTCAACTCCTGCAGGGCGAATAAGTGCTGTGTGGCATCGGGTAACAGGCCAAAACGGTCAATAAGCTCTACCTTAAGCTCGTCCAGAGTTTCCGTATCACCGGCACTGGCGATGCGCTTATAAAGGCCTAAACGCAGATTTACATCGCCTATATAATCATTAGGCAGCAGGGCGGGCAGCTTTAAATCCACTTCTGTGTGGGATTTAAGCAGCTTGTCCAAGGTGGGCTCCTGGCCATTTTTTAATGCTTCAACGGCCTGCTCCAGCATTTCCATATACATGCTAAAGCCGATAGTTTGAATTTGCCCGCTTTGCTCATCGCCCAGCAGTTCACCGGCGCCACGGATTTCCAAATCATGGGTGGCCAGGGTAAAGCCAGCGCCTAGGTCTTCCAGCGAGGCGATGGCCTCGAGACGTTTTTGCGCATCTTTAGACATGGCTTTGGGCGGTGGCGTTAACAAATAGGCGTAGGCCTGGTGATGGCTGCGACCAACACGGCCCCTTAGCTGATGCAGTTGCGCCAGACCAAGGCGATCGGCTCTGTCCATAATAATGGTATTGGCGCTGGGAATATCTATACCGGTTTCGATTATGGTGGTACAGACCAGCACGTTGAAGCGCTGATGATAGAAATCGCTCATCAGGGATTCCAGCTCGCGCTCACGCATTTGTCCGTGGGCTACGGCCACCGTTGCTTCTGGCACGATAGTGCGGATGTCTTCGGCGGTGCGCTCTATGGTTTCAACATTATTGTGCAGGAAGTAAACCTGACCACCGCGCTTAATTTCCCGCAAAATGGCTTCGCGGATCATTTCATCATCGCGCTGACGAACAAAGGTTTTTACCGCCAGGCGTTTTGCCGGCGGGGTGGCGATGATGGAGAGATCGCGCATGCCACTCATGGCCATGTTCAGCGTTCTTGGAATTGGGGTTGCGGTCAGGGTGAGAATATCGACATCGGCACGCAGCGCCTTGATTTTTTCTTTCTGACGTACGCCAAAACGGTGCTCTTCGTCCACCACCAACAGTCCTAAATCGGCAAAGTCGATGTTTTCCTGCAGCAGTTTATGAGTACCGATCACTATATCCACCTGACCTGCTTTAATCTTGGCCAGGGTCGCATTTTGCTCCTTGGTGGATTTAAAGCGCGATAGGATATCTACCGTTACCGGAAAGTCGGCAAAGCGGTCGCGGAAGTTTTCAAAGTGCTGCTGCGCCAACAAGGTGGTCGGCACCAATACCGCCACCTGCTTACCATCGGCCACGGCAACATAGGCGGCGCGCATGGCGACTTCGGTTTTACCAAAACCTACATCACCACACACCAGGCGGTCCATGGCGTTTTTGCTGCGCATATCTTCAAGCACGGCGGTGATGGCATTTTGCTGATCTTCGGTTTCTTCAAAGACAAAGTTGTCACTGAACTGACGATAGCCGGCCTCGTCGAGAGCAAATTTATAGCCGGGCTTAGCCTGGCGCTTGGCATAGATATCAAGCAATTCGGCGGCCACATCGCGGACCTTTTCGGCGGCGCGTTTTTTGGCTTTTTCCCAGGCATCTGAACCCAGTTTATGTAACGGGGCGCTGGCTTCTTCACCGCCAGAGTAGCGGCTAAGCATATGCAAGGCGGCCACAGGGACGTAAAGCTTGGCGTCGTTGGCATACATTATGGTCACAAACTCGGTGGCCACGCCCGCAGCGTCCAGGGTTTCCAGGCCGATGTAGCGGCCGACACCATGGTCGAGGTGCACTATGGGCTGGCCTTCTTTGAGTTCAGCCAGGTTACGAATAAGGGCGTCACTGCTGACCTGATGCTTGTGTTTACGGCGACGTCGTTGGGAGACGCGAATACCCAGTAATTCCTGCTCTGTGATCAGGCTGACACGGCCGTTTTGATTGAGCACCACGCTTTGCTCAAAGGGCGCGACGATCAGGGTGATATCCGCATCGCTTGCGAGCGCCGTATCGAGGTTTTCACAAGGTGTAATTTTTAACCCGCTCGGTTTTAGCAGGGTCAAGAGTGCTTCGCGGCGGCCATCGGATTCCACACTTAAAACGATGCGGCCCTTGTTCTGTTTTTCCGCCAGGACATAGTCCAAAAATGCACCAAAGGGGGGCTGTTTGGCATGGTCGATGCGCACCTCGGGCAAGGGCTCTGTGCCCAGGTTAAAATGCCCGGCGCGCAGCGGCAGACTGGCTTGGGAGAGCTCGATACGCGGATACTGTTTAAAGCGGCTGTTAAGCTCTTCAATGGGCAGATAGAGACGTTGCGGCTCCAACAAGGGGCGCAGCGGGTCAACCTTGCGACTGGTATAACGGCTGTAGACATCCGCTAAGAAACGCTCGGCACCGTGCTGAATATCGCCCATATGCATAAACACGGCCTGCTCGGGCAGGTAATCGAATAAAGTGTCCAACTGCTCAAAAAACAGCGGCAAATAATATTCTATCCCAGGTGGCAATGCGCCCTTGGAGACCTGCATATACACAGAGTCTTGCTCGGCACTGGCGCCAAAGGCTTCACGGTATTGGATACGAAAACGTTCTATGTCCGTATCCGTGGTACCAAACTCATGGGCGGGGAGCAGGTTGATGGCCTTGATTTGCTCGCTGGAGCGCTGGGTATCGACATCGAAATGACTCATGCTGTCGATTTCGTCATCGAATAGATCAAAACGCACCGGCGCATTTTGGCCCATGGCGAAAAGGTCGACAACAGAGCCGCGCACCGCGTATTCACCATGCGCCATCACCTGTTGGGTGTGTATATAGCCGGCGTCGTCCAGCTGTTTGCGCAGCTTGTCGATATTCAGGGTGTCACCGACGCGATAGACGATGGCATTGCCATAGATAAATTGTTTGGGCGATGCGCGCAGCATCAGGGTCGATACCGGCACTATCAACACACCCTGATGCGAGTCGCGCAAGCGGCTCAAGGTGCTTAGGCGGGTGGAGACGATATCCTGATGCGGCGAAAAGTGATCATAGGGCAGGGTTTCCCAGTCGGGAAACACCATGACCTGTTCGCGAGGCAGTAGCGCATGAAGTTCGTGCTCAAGTTTCAATGCCGTGGGCGTATCCGGGGTGACTAACACCACCAATTGCGGGTGTTGCTTCACCGCTTCGCCGACACTCAGGGTCAGAGCGCTGCCGCTTAACTGACCCCATTTGATTTTATCTTGTTGCGTTTTTACCCAAGGCAATTCGATGAACTGCGCTAACTGCATGGAAATCTCCGTTTTAGTCGCGATAAAGTTTGGTTAGGTCGCCATAATGATCGATACGGCGGTCACGTAGATAAGGCCAGATACGGCGTACATTCTCGCCACGGGCCAGATCTAAGTCGGCGCTTAATACTTCGGCCTTGTCATCACTGGCGGTGGCCAAAAACTCACCCTGAGGTCCGGCAATAAAAGAGTGACCCCAGAATTGGATACCGGCACTGTGGCCCGTGGGATCCGCTTCAAAACCTGTGCGGTTGGCACTGATCACATACAGACCGTTGGCTACCGCATGGGCACGTTGCGAAATGACCCAGGCATCTTGCTGACGCTTTTGCTCTGCGGCATCGTCGTTAGGATCCCAGCCGATAGCGGTTGGGTAAATCAGAATTTCTGCACCTTTCGTGGCCATTAGACGTGCCGCTTCAGGGAACCACTGATCCCAGCACACGAGTACGCCCAAGGTGCCCACCGAGGTTTTAATGGGCTCGAAACCAAGATCGCCCGGAGTAAAGTAAAACTTCTCGTAGAAGCCTGGGTCGTCCGGAATATGCATCTTGCGGTATTTACCTGCGATGCTGCCATCGCATTCAAGTACCACAGCAGTATTGTGGTAAAGACCTGCGGCGCGGCGCTCGAACAAGGAGGCAACGATCACTATATTCAGTTCTTTGGCCAGTGCACCCAGGGTATCCGTACTTGGACCAGGAATGGTTTCGGCCAGGTCAAACTGGTTTACGTCTTCGCTTTGGCAAAAATACAGGCCGGTATGCAGCTCTTGCAGCACTACCAACTTGGCGCCATTGGCGGCGGCCTCGCGGATCCCGGCGATGGAATTGTTAAGGTTAAAGTCGCGGTCTGCGGTGTTTTGCTGCTGTATGAGTGCAACGGCTAAGTTCGAAGAGGACATTATTTATTCTCCAAAAAACCATGGGGCAACTGCATGGTAATACAGTGCAGGCTGCCAAATTGTTCAATCAGGGCGCAGCAGTCTACGCCAATTACTTCACGTCCCGGATAGGCCTTGGCTATTTGTGCCAGCGCCACCTGATCATGGCTGTCATTGTAGGTCGGCACCAAGACAGCATCGTTAATAATAAGGTAGTTGGCGTAGGTGGCAGGGAGACGATCGCCTTCGCTGTTGTACACGGCCTTAGGCCAAGGCAGTGCGATTAGCTCATAGGCCTCGTCATTAAGACCACGCAGAGCGACCAGCTCTTCGGCCATTTTGCCAAGCTCGTCATAGTGCTCATCCTGCGGGTCATCGCAGCGCACATACACCAGGGTGTTGTTAGGCGCAAAACGTACCAGAGTATCGATATGAGAGTCGGTATCATCCCCGGCCAAATAGCCGTGCTCGAGCCAAAGAATCTTGTTGGCGCCAAGCAACTCGGCCAATGCCGCATCGATTTGCTCTGCGCTCATGCTGGCATTGCGGTTTTTATTGTGTACGCAGGCGCGGGTGCTTAGCAGTACGCCGTGCTCGTTAATTTCAATGGCGCCGCCTTCGAGGATAAAATCGCTCTGCTGGGTGCGCACGCCTTGATTGAGCGCTTGCGCAAACAGTTGGCCATTAATGGCATTGTCTTTGTCGGCCTGATATTTACCGCCCCAGGCGGTGAATTGGCAATCTATGGCCTTAAGCTCTTGCCCGTCGCTGAGAGTCAGCGGGCCATGATCCCTTGCCCAAGTGTCGTTACAGGGCGCATCAACAAAGCATACCTGAGTCAGGTCGACACCTTGCTCAACCAGCTTGCTGCGGATCTGCGCTTTTAGTTCGGCATTGTCGGCTACGATCAGCAGGCGTTGGCGTGCGCTGATGTGCTTGCTTAATTCAAGATAAACCTGCTCAACGGCAGATAGGTTGGCCGCCCAGTCAGTGTCTTGATGGGGCCAGGTGAGCATTACCGCATCCTGTGGATGCCACTCGGGAAGTAATCTAAAGGTCATTGCTGTCAATCACTGAAAAACAAGCCGCTAGTTTAGCATTAATAGCTTGAATGTCAGCTAAATATCCCGCTTTGATGGCGGATTGGCGGCAATTTTTGCCGCCTTTTATAGCTGTTTTAAACCAAGCCTTCCTTGGTATCCACATGTTCCTTTTTATGCTGACTGGCAATTTCATCCGCGAGCTCTTGGCGTGAGCGGCGCTCACCGAGGCGACGTTGAGTTAGCCAGTAGAAGAACAGGGGCACAAAGAATACGGCCAGGAAGGTGGCCGCCATCATGCCGCCCATGACCCCGGTACCGACACTGTGGCGGGCACCGGCACCAGCTCCCGAGCTCAGCACCAAGGGCACAACGCCAAGGATAAAGGCCATGGAGGTCATGATAATGGGGCGAAAACGCAGTCGGGCAGCCTCAAGTGCTGCTGCAGCGGCGCTCCAGCCTTGCTGATGTTTCAACAGGGCGTATTCGACGATCAAAATGGCATTCTTACCGGCCAGACCGAGCAAGGTACCAGACCAATTTGGAAGTAGACATCATTGGTCAGGCCCGCTACCCAAATGGAAATAAGGGCGCCAAAGGTACCAAAGGGCAGGGCCAGCATCACGGACAAGGGCAAAGACCAACGCTCATAGAGCGCCGCTAGGATCAAAAACACCATGATCACCGCCAGGCCCAGCGCCAAGCCGGTCGTACCCGAGCTGCGCTTTTCCTGGAAGGCGGTGCCGGTCCAGTCATAGCTCATATCCGCAGGCAAAACCTGGGCGGCAATACGCTCGATTTCGGCGATGGCCTGACCCGAGCTGTAACCCGGTGCCGCCTCGCCCAGCAGTTTGACCGCCGGCAGGTTGTTGTAGCGACTTAGGCTATCAGGGCCGCGGCTAAACTCCATGGTGGTAAAGGCCGACATGGGCACCATCTCACCTGAGCTGCTTTTAACATAAATACGGCCAATGTCCTGAGGCTGCATGCGATATTGTGCCTCTGCCGACATTAATACCTGCCAGGCGCGCCCAAACTTGTTGAAGTCATTCACATAGTAGGTGCCCAGCGTACCGGCCAGGGTATTAAAGGCCTCGTTAATATTGACGCCCATGGCACGGGCCTGCTCGCGGTCAATATCCACCTTCAATTGCGGTGCGTCCGGGCGCCACAGGGTCTGCACGCCGCCGACTATGGGGCTCTTTTGCGCCTCACTCATCACCAGTTGCATGGCCTGTTGCAGTTTCTCCGGGCCTCCGGCCCCTTTATTTTGAATATAAAACTCAAAGCCGCCCGTGCTTCCTAAGCCGAAAATAGCCGGCGGGTTAAACGCCAGAACAAGAGCCTCATTGATATGGGCGGTTTTGCCAAACAGCTCGCCGACCAGGGCCTTGGTATCTACCTCGCGGTCATCCCAATGGGTTTGGGTGACGAACATGGTCGCGGCATTGTTTTTAAAACCGCCGCCGATAAAGTCAAAGCCAGTAAAGGAGGCAATATTTTCGTTCGCCGGGTTTGATTGCACCGCGGCTATCACCTCATCCACCACCGCGGAGGTGCGCTCTAACGAGGCACCATCCGGTAGGAATACCGCTACGATGTAGAAACCCTGATCTTCATCGGGAACCAGTGAACTTGGCGTTTTTTGCCAGAGACCTATGGTGGCAGTGACCATGGCTACCATAAGCACTAAACCCAGCAGACCACGGCGCACCATAAAGCCAACGGCGCCCACGTATTTATGGGTAATCGCACTAAAGAACTTATTAAACCAGACGAAGAAGCCTGCGGTTTGCTTGTGTTCGTGTTTAAGAATAAGCACGCACAGCGCCGGCGTCATGGTCAAGGCGACCACACCAGAGAGGCTCACGGCGATAGAAATGGTAATGGCAAACTGGCGGAACAGCTCACCCGTCAAACCGCCGAGGAAGGCGATGGGCACAAACACCGAACATAACACCAGGACTATGGCCACCACGGGACCGGAGACCTCGCCCATGGCCTTAATCGCCGCGTCGCGGGCACTGACATGCTCTTCGTGCATAATACGCTCGACGTTTTCCAGCACCACGATGGCATCATCGACGACGATACCGATAGAAAGCACCATACCGAACAGGGTCAAGGTATTAATGGAGTAACCCAACATATACATGCCGGCAAAGGTGCCAAGCAAGGAAACCGGTACCGCCAGCGTCGGAATAAGGGTGGCGCGCCAGTTCTGTAAGAACAGATACACCACCAGGAACACCAAAATCATGGCTTCTATCAGGGTTTTTAACACCTCACGGATGGACACTTCAACAAAGCGAGTGGTGTCGTAGGAGACCACATGCTCAAGGCCCACCGGGAACTGAGGCTTAAATTCGGCCATCACGGCGCCGACTTCTTCGGCGACTTCCAGGGCATTGGCACCGGGCTGCAGGAAAATACCCATCAGCACAGCTTCTTTGCCGTTAAAGCTGCCTTCAAAGTTATAGTCCTTGGCGCCGAGCTCAACCCGGGCTACGTCTTTTAAACGCAGCGAGCTGCCATCGGCATTGGCACGCAGGATAATGTTTTCAAACTCTTTTGGCTCCGACATACGGCCACGAGCGGTGACGCTGTAGACCAAAGATTGCGGCGCCACATGGGTTGGCGTGGCACCTATGTTACCAGCGGCATATTGAGAGTTTTGCTCGCGAATGGCGGTGGTGATTTCGTCCACCGTCACGCCAAGTTGGCTCATTAAGTCCGGTCGCAACCAGATGCGCATGGCATAGTCCTTGGCACCGAATATTTGCACATTGGTGGTGCCTGGGATGCGCTTGATGCGATCCAGTATATTCAAGGTCACATAGTTAGAGGTCCACAGCGCCGAACGACTGTCGTCCGGGGAATAAAAAGCATGCACCTGCAAAAAGCTGGATGAACCTTTTTGTACCACCACGCCCTGGCGACGGGTTTCCTCGGGTAAACGCGCTTCCACCTGCTTAACGCGGTTGTTTACGTCCACCGCGGCCTGATCGGCATCGGTGCCGATTTCAAAGGTCACTTCTATGGTGGTGGTGCCGGCACTGGTGGAGGTCGATGCCATATACATCATGCCCTCAACGCCGGTGATGGCATTTTCTATGGGGGCGGCCACGGTTTGCTCAAGCACCTCGGCGGCGGCACCTGGGTAACTGGCGGTCACCTGCACCACAGGTGGGGCGATTTCTGGGTATTGGGCCACGGGCAGGGCGCGCATGGCGGCTAGACCCGCGAGAACTATGACGATGGAGATCACAAAGGCGAAGATCGGCCTATCGATAAAATATCGAGAAAACATAATGCCCTTATCCTTGCTCGTTGATGACGCTAACCGGCATGCCCGGGAAGAAGATACGAGCCATGCCTTCGACGATCACCTTATCGCCGGCGCTCAGGCCGCTACGGATAATCCACAGGTTTTCTATTTGCTCACCCTTTTGTTGGCGATACCATTCGCCGACCTCAACGGGAGCGGGGCGGGCTATGGTGGCGCCTTGCTCATTGGTGGCAGCAAGGTAAACGAATTTGCCGGTGCCATTATCAAGCACAGCCTTTTGCGGGACGGCAAAGGTGCCCTTGTGTTCAGCGCCTAGCAACTCGACCTGCACAAACTGACCTGGGCGAAGACTAAAGTCCGGGTTGGCGACTATGGCCTGAAATTCCGAGGTGCCGGTATTGGCGTTAATGCGCACATCGGTAAAGTTTACCGTGCCCATATGCTCATACAGGCTGCCGTCTTGTAGTTTCAATTGGGTTTGCCACTGGCCATCCGCAGGCAGGGTTAGTTCGCCGCGTTTTTGTGCCTGGCGCATCATCAGCTGTTCGCGCTCGGACAGGCCAAAGCGCACTCGCACTGGGTCGAGTGCGGTGATCTGCGTGAGTAATACCTCTGGGCCGGACACATAGGTGCCTTCCGATACCTGTTCACGACCCATAATGCCGTTAACCGGGGCCTTCACTTGGGCATAGTCCAGGTTGAGCTTGGCTTCGCGCAGTTGCACTTCGCTGGCATTGAGATCCGCCTCGGCGATATCGACGCTGGAACGGGCGTTATCATAATCGCGCTGGGAAACCGATTTATCTTCGCGCAGCTTTGCCAGTCGCTTACTTTCTCTTTGTGCCTGCTCTAACCGTGCCTTGGCGGCGACTACGGCGGCATGGGCCTGTTCATAGGCGAGCTGATAGGGTGCTAAGTCAATGGTAAAGAGTGACTGCCCGGCGCTGACCTTTTGCCCTTCCGAGAAGTTTCGAGACTCAAGCACGCCACTGACGCGGGCGCGAATTTCAACTTCTTTAGAGCCCGATACCGTCGCTGGCAATGAGATCACAAAGGGCGCGTCGATAGGGGTGACGGCCAGTACTTCGACCTGAGCTGGAGGCATGGCCTGTTGTTGCTGCTGCGCGCCTTGCTCACAGGCACTTAAGAGTAAGCTGGCAGTGAGCGCCAAAGACGCGGAGCGGGCGAAAGAATTAACTAGGTTAGTGCGCATAAGATAAGCGTTTCCCTGTGCAAGTTATATGGTATTTAGGTGCCGCCGAGGCGGAATACTTGGCATCTTCAGGCTGTTATCGCATGGCAAAAAAGCCACTTTAAAGAAAGCGTAGCGTCAATTCCCCAAAGAATGAATTCACTTTGCTAAATGTAATTATTGTAACCCAATGGTCACCAAGTAAACGAAAGTGTATACTTTTTTTTAATTTAGGTATACTTTTTCGTTTACCAACTATCTTCTTAGTGCAGTTTAGTTATACTGCCGAGCGTTGACATAAGGGGCGGCACATGAGTAGTACAAAACAACAAGCAGTGATCGGCGCAGCCATTGCCTTGTTTGCCCAACGCGGGCTGGCAGGCACGACCATGGAAGCGGTGGCCACTAAGGCCAAGGTATCAAAGCGCACGCTGTACAAATACTACAGCAACAAGGAACAACTTTTTGACGGCGTTGTCGATTTGTTGATTGAGCGTATTCGCCCTCTACAAGACAACCCTTTCTGCATGCAAACGCCGATTAAAGAGCAGCTGCAAAAGTTAGCCGATGTTGCACTGAGGCTGACTCAGGATAAGGACTACTTGACCTTATCCCGTATTATTTTGATCGAATCATTGCGCTCGAAAAAGCGCGCCGCCATGCTCGATGAGCGCTTTAAGCATTGCGAGCAGGGTATCAATGAATGGTTCGAAGAAGCCCACAGCAAGGGCGCACTTAAGGATATTGCTCCGGATATCGCCGCCGTGGTGTTTTTTGGTGGCCTCAAAGAGCTGGCATTTTGGGAGCAGTTGATAGCCTGGAAACCTCCGGTCGATAAAGCTAAGCTCGACGCCCTGGTCGAACTTAGCAGCAAGATGTTTGTTCAACCGCCGTTGAAATAATCCGGCGTGCCGTGCGCTTCAATGCCTTCACTGAGCCGTTCTAGAGCCACGGCATAGACGGCGTCGCGAAAGTCCATGCCGTGCTTTTCCACCAGATCATTGGCGCGCTTAAAGGCGCGTTGCATTACCTGGCTCAGCTCTTCGCTGACCTTTTCTCTTGGCCAGCGCTGACCACAGCGATTTTGCGTCCATTCAAAATAGCTGACGGTGACACCACCAGCGTTGGCAAGAATATCCGGGATCACTATCACCCCTTTATTTTTCAAAATAGCATCGGCGTCGCTGGTCACCGGGCCATTGGCAATCTCCACTATGTAACGGGCTTGAATGGCTGCGGCGTTTGCAGCCGTGATCACCCCATCGAGAGCGGCGGGGATCAGGATATCGACGTCACTGACCAAGAGTTCGGCATTACTGAGGCGTTGGTGCTCTAGGGCCTCGCACACCGAGCCTTCGCAATACACGGCTTTGAGCTCCTTATGCTGTTGCTTTTGCCGATAAACACTGTCTATATTCAAACCTTCCTGACGATAGATGGCCCCTTGCGAGTCACTGACCGCCACCACCTTATAGCCGTCATTGGCGAGCAGGCGCGCCACATGGTAGCCGCCGCTGCCAAAGCCCTGGACGGCAACGCGGGTTTCTTGTGGCGTAAGCTGGTCGCGTTTTTCCAACTCCTTGATGCACAAATAGGCGCCGCGGCCGGTGGCATCGTCTCGTCCTAAACTGCCGCCGAGGGCGATGGGCTTGCCGGTGATCACCGCGGGGTTTTTTACTCGGGTAATTTTCTCGTATTCATCCATCATCCAACCCATGATCAGGGCATTGGTATAGACATCCGGGGCGGGAATATCGCGCTCCGGACCAATAAAGTCAGCCATGGCACGCACATAGGAGCGGGATAAGCGCTCCAGTTCAAAGGGGGAGAGGGTTTTTGGGTCGACACAGACGCCGCCCTTGGCGCCGCCAAAGGGAATACCCACCACCGCGCATTTTAGCGTCATCCACAGCGCCAAAGCCTGTACTTCATCGGCGTTGACCTGAGGGTGAAAACGTATCCCGCCCTTGGTCGGGCCGAGCACATTATTGTGTTGACAGCGATAGCCGGGGAAGTAGTGAATATGACCATTGTCCATGCGCACCTCAACATTGACGTGCAACATGGCATTGGCATGACTGAGGGCACTGATCACCTGATTAGAGCACTGGGTGAGTGCACCAATGCGCTTTAAGCGCGCGACCGCATCGTTAAATACCTGACCTAGCATAGCATCTCCCAAACAGCGATTTTTTAGATAGAGGTTTGATTTATCGTCTTTTGCCCATATCTAAGAGTAGATTGCCCGATGTCGAAATAACAACTTAACGGGGCAAGATGATGATTTGTGGGTGAGCTGATTGTGCGTGCATTTTTGATAATCTGGGTTGCTGCCATCACACTTGTTTTTGCAAGTGCGCTCGGTGCTGGGCAGTTTTCGCAGCAGAGTTCCGCGCCGGTGCCAACTGCACTGTGTGCGACGCAGCAAGTGCAAAGTACAGCACCCTGTCTCACCTATACGCTTGAAATGGATATGGACGCCAAGCAGCATCAAGCGCCCACCTCTCATCCGGTACAACTGCCGCAGCGGGCCATGGGCTCGCACCCAAGCTATTTTTTACATCCCGAGCAGCAACCCTTGTATCTGCTCGCCTACACCCTGGCGCAACAAGACGAGCCCAGCCGCCTGGATAAGATCAGGTTGACGCCAAGGACCGACTTACCCTGGTATATGCATACGTGCCTGCCCAACAGTGGCCTGCTTGATAACTGCAAGGCCGCCAATCTCACCTATCGCAGCCGCCTGCTGTACGACTCTCTGCCTGGTTAGCGGCTCGTCTGACGACCCGTTTAACACCCCATTTAGCGGCTGGTTCAAGTATCCAGCAAAGGTTTAATTTCTTGTCCACAGACCGGTTTTAGGCCGCGTCTGCTGACAAGGATGGCAATTTTTTACGCTTGTTTTGGCAAGCGTAAGGTAGAGATTATGAATAATAAAAACGGTTCGTTATGGCGAGCCAAGCGTGGCATGGGCGTATTTACCACCCTTGCCCTCATTGTGATATTGGCACTGAGTGCCTTACCCAACTTATACCCCAATACCAAGGTGATTGCTGTCGAGAATCCCAAGGGAGCGCAGGCCTTGGTTCAGATCGAGCGCTTGCTCGATAGTCAAGGTTTCCCTGTACAAGGTGGCCACTTTGACCCCCAGGCACAGAGGTTATTGCTGACCCTGGAAAGACCGAATAACAGCGCCGCGGCGGCCGGGGTATTACGACAACAATTAACGGACGCCAATGTCAAGGTGCAAACACGAGCGACCACACCGAGCTGGATGCAAAGTCTTGGCTTAGCGCCGATGAAACTTGGTTTGGACTTAGGTGGCGGTGTGCTTTTTGTCTTGCAAGTCGATACCGATCAAGCCATGGCGCAGCGTATTAAATCCATTGCAGCGGATGCCACTACCCTCCGGCGCACCCATGGATTGCGAGGCGTGAGCATAGACACTGGGGATCATGCCCTGGTGCTGCGCTCGCCACTGCGTTCGGCGACTCAGGGCGAGCAATTACAAGATCAGCTGCAGCAGCTGTATCCACAACTGCATGTGACGCGTGAGCAAAAGGGGGATTTTGTATATAACAGATTGCATTACCCTGCGGCCCAACAGCAGCTTTTCGCCCGTGAGGACATGGCTCAGGCCCTGGCCACCTTGCGCAAGCGCATTGAAGAGCTGGGGATCACCGAGGCTGTGGTGCAGCGTCAGGGCGAGCAGGGCATTCGCATTGAGTTGCCCGGCGTCCAAGACCCGGCCGAGGCCAAACGTATCATAGGTGCTACCGCCCAGCTGTCGTTTCACGGCTTGCAGCAGCAAGGTGGCAAGCGGGTGTTAACCCAAGAGGGAGACCGAGTGGCCATCGATGCCAAGGCCATATTTACCGGCAATGATATTACCGGAGCACAGGCCGGACGCGATGAGTGGGGTCAACCCATGGTGCAGTTGCAGCTCTCATCCCAGGGCGGCGATAAAATTAATCGTTTCTCGCGCGCCCATATCGGCGAGCCCATGGCCACCTTGTACAGCGAGTATGTGCAAGGCGCCGATGAAAATGTGCATAAACGTGAGGAGGTGATCTCAATTGCCACCATCAATGAAGCCTTGGGAACGCGTTTTAGCATTACCGGTCTGGGTTCCTGGCAGCGGGCGCAGGATCTTGCCCTGGTGCTGCGCGCCGGTTCTTTGGAAGCGCCGATACGCATCATCAAGGAACAAACCATGAGTCCGAGCCTGGGCGAGCAAAATATCAGTAATGGCCTTAATGCCTTATTGCTTGGCTTTGCGTTGACCCTGGGCTTTATGCTGTTTTGGTATCGCCGCCTAGGTGTGGTGGCGAACCTGGCGTTGATGGTTAATGTCGTCAGTTTACTTGGGCTGATGTCGCTGTTGCCCGGGGTGGTGTTAACGCTGCCGGGGATCGCCGGCTTGGTCCTAACCATAGGCATGGCGGTGGATACCAATGTCATCATCTTTGAGCGCATCAAGGAGGAGCTACGCCTGGGGCGCACCCGTTTGCAGGCACTGCAGCGAGGTTATCAACACGCCATGAGCAGTATTATCGATGCCAATCTCACCACCTTTATCAGCGCCTTGGTGCTGGTGGGGGTAGGTTATGGTCCGGTCAAAGGCTTTGCCATCACCCTGGCGCTGGGCATTGCCACCAGCGTTTTTAGCGGTGTACTGGTATCCAAATACCTTTCTTATTTGTTGTTTAACTGGGCGAAAGAGACGGCTAAGCACCCGACCAAGGAGTTCCATCATGGTGAGTAATTTTAAATCCGTGCGCCAATTTGGCCTGTGGTTGAGTGTTGTGCTTATGGTAGTGAGCCTGTTGATCATCACCCTTAAGGGCGTGCCCTTGGGGCAGGATTTTACCGGCGGTTATGTCAGTGAATTTGCTCTGCCTCAGTCGGTCGCCCAAGAGACGTTACAGCAAGAGCTCGGCAACTATATTGATGGGCCATTTCGCTTAACCGAGCGTGGTCCGGGGCAATGGTCTGTGTTTCAAACCCCCGAAGCGGGACGCGCCAGCGGTGATTGGCTGGCGAGCTGGTCGGTGCACAGCGGTGCAACCGTGCTTGATAACAGCTTCTTGGGTGCCGCCGCCGGCGATGAACTGATAGAGCAGGGAATGATGGCCTTGTTATTCGCTACCCTGGCGGTGATGCTTTATCTCCTTGGTCGTTTTGAATGGCGCTTAAGCGTGGCGGCAACCCTGGCGCTGGCCCATGATGTGATTATCACCTTGGCGCTGTTAGCCTTGTTTGAGGTGGAATTTACCTTAACCGTGTTGGCGGCTATTTTGGCGATCATCGGATACTCCCTCAATGACTCCATAGTCATAGGCGATAAGGTGCGCGAGATAGTGCGCGCTAAACCCGAGCAAAACGTATCCAGAAGCGTGAATGAGGCCATTTTTGCCTCCATGAGCCGCACCCTGATCACCTCCTTGACTACCTTAACCACCATTATCAGTATTTGGATGATGGCGGGGGCGCCGCTGCGTGGCTTTGCCATCACCTTGTTTATTGGTGTCCTGGTGGGCACCTGGTCGTCGGTATTTATCAGTGCCACCTTGCCCCAAAGCCTGGGGTTAAGCAGTGATAATTATCTGTACAAGGACAGCGAAGAGGTCAAAAGGCAATTGGCTGAGCCCTAAGCGGGTATAAAAAAGGGGAGCCTAGGCTCCCCATTTTATTTTCGAGTTAGTCGCTGCCACGCCCCAGCATACGACTTAAGGTTCTATCTTTATCGATAAAATGGTGTTTGATGGCCGCGGCGATATGCACCAACAGGGTCACAAGCAACAACCAGGCCGCCGGGCCATGAATATCGTGCCCAAGGCTTCCCATCCATTCGATTTTTTCACTCTTTGGATAGAGCTCGAAGCCAAATAAGGCCGCACCATGGCCGCCGCCGATACTCATCATTAATCCGGAGATGGGCATTAACAAGGTGCCTATCAGCAGCACCATATGCACGCTCTTAGCGGTCAACTCCTGCACCTTGCTGAGCTCGGCAACATGGGTAATTTCACCCTCTTTAAGGCGCCAGAGCAAGCGCGCAAAGGCAAAACAAAGCACGGTAATGCCAAAGGATTTATGCAGTGTCAGCATCTCTAGCTTTTCATCCCCCTTGGGCAGCTCCTCAACATACAGGCCAAATGCCAATACGCCGATAAACAACAAGCCGGTAAGCCAATGCAATACTATGGTGGGGGTCGAGAGTTTATTATCCATATTTAATTCTCAGGTTGAGCGAAACTAAAATCCAGTATGGGTGAGATTTGTGTCAATTTCGACAGCATTTAGCGTAAATGTGTGTAAATTTTACGCAAAGAGGATCTGGATCATATTTTCCTAGGCGTTGAGTTTCAATTGACGCCGATGGGCCCAAACAAGCGAATGGCCAGCATAAAGGTAATGGCCATAAATAGGGTGGAGATCATAGATACCACAATGGGGATGGTGATAACTTGCCATAGCTTTAGGATCAGTACTTTTCTTAATACAAAGGCAAAGAGGATCACCGAAGCGATAAGGGTTGTGGGCTCGACAAAATTTAGCAGGTTGCTCACCCAGCCGCAGGCGAGTTGAATGGCTAAAAAACTGATCGTCAGTGCAATGGCCCTTTTATTGACTTCGTCTTTCACCCGTAGATAAGCCAGGACAAAACGAAAGCCAATAAAGGTGCCAATAAAAAAGGTAAGTAAAAAAAGTGGCTGTAGCACTGAAGGGAAAGCCCCGATCGCTTAGTTAAGTTGCTTAAGACTAAGGATAGACAACAAAAGCGAGTTTATTACCATCGCTATCGCGCACATAGGCGGCATAAAAGCCCTCGCCATATTGGGGTCGATAACCCGGCTCACCGACATCTCTGCCGCCATTTTCCAAGGCCATCTTGTGCAGGGCCACAACCTGCTGCGGTGATTGCAGCCTAAATGCCGTCATGGTGCCGTTGCCGACGCTGGCGGCACCACCATCGAATGGGTAGCCGATAAAAAAGCGTGGCACCGACTCATCATCGACAATGCCAAAAGAGGCGCAGGTATCGCCTTGCCAACATATTTCCATGCCCATTTGCGCAAATAATGGCTTGTAGAAATCTATCGCCCTATGTAAATCGCTTACTCCTATCATGGTATAGGCAATCATTTAATTCTCCTTCGTGGCTTAGTGCACAATCGTAGAGTGAGTATATGCAAGGGGTTGAATTTGTTGTAGAGAATTATCAGTTTTACGGTCGGGGAGGAAACTTTTCCGGCGTTTTGCCGAGCATCATACATACTATGAAGGGAGAAATTTATGCGTCCGCTTGGAGATGTCGCTTGAAAAGGCCGCTAGAAACAGTCGGCTTTGTCCGCTATAGGTTAATCCTAATAAAAATGTAAAGGTGCGAGCTGCACCAAGGAGGATAAACATGAGTTATGTAGATGGTTTTGTCTGTGCTGTGCCTACGGAAAAACGCGAAGAGTATCGTGAACATGCGGCAAAGGCTGCGGTGTTTTTTAAAAAGTATGGTGCCGATCGTGTGGTGGAAAATTGGGGCAGTGATGTACCCGATGGCAAACTGACATCTTTCCCCATGGCGGTGCAATGCAAAGACGATGAAACCGTGGTGTTTTCCTGGATCCACTGGCCGTCAAAAGAAGTGCGTGATCAGGGCTGGGCAGACTTTATGCAGGACCCCAGTTGCCAGGAGCAGCTTAACCCCATGCCGTTTGATGGTAAGCGGATGATTTACGGTGGTTTTGATACCTTGCTTGATGAGTAATGGAATGCTATTGAGCTATAAATAACAAAGGGGCAGGCGCCCCTTTGTTATGTGATCAAATCAAGAAACCAGCTCTTCGTTTTCCACGCGGATCCAGTCTTTTTCATCTACCCAGTTTTGCTTGCCATCGCCCAAGGTACGAATAGGAACTATATAGTCACAGCTGATCTGCGGTTTAACCGAGGCAAAGATGGGCACAAAACCGAAGCTTAACGCGGTTTCGATAATAGCCTGCTGGTTTTGCGGGTCGATATCGGCGGCCTCATCAATATACAGGGGCACTCGGTACTGGCTTTTCTCTTTATCCGAAAGCAGATGGCGAATAAACAACATGCCGCATAACAGCTTGATGGTAATACGGGTACCGTTTGAACCGGCCGAGTCGATTTTATCGAAATACTCGGTGTCGCCAGCGCGGTTAACCACCTCAAAGCGGATATCAAAAAGATCGGTCAGCGTCAGTCCCGCCTTGTCGGAAGCGAGCTTAATCAATTGATCTTTGGCCTCATTCACCTCACTTTCGTGTACATGCTGCTCCGCCAATAAATCCAGGCTATCCCCTTGCTCATAAAGATCTGAGGTAGCAAGGATAGTATCTATGCTTTGCACCAACATTTTTCTTGGCACCACCTCAATCTTAAAGCCTTTGAGGTTTGAGATCTGGTGCTCGCTGATCCCCTGATTAAACAGGCGCATTTCCGATGTTAAGCGGTTTAAGTCCTGGCGCAGCCCCTTAATGGTGGCGGCCACATCGGTCAATGCCACCCGAGCCTGGCGATTGACCGCCTCGCGCTCGTTGTCCAGGTTGTGATAGGCGCTGATCAGCTTTTGGTATTTGCTCAGCTCGTCGCTTTCGTTATCAAATTTGGTGATCCCGGCGTTGTAGATATGCAAATAGGTGTTGCGCACATTGATATCGAAGTTGCGCAGCTCCTGACAATCCTTGTTAAAGCCGTGAATGGTATCGGCCAGGGCATCAAGATCAAAGGTGATATCGATAAGGTAGGGGGTTACCTTACCGCTGATAAAGTCCAGGGTGTGATCCAAGCGCTCGTTCTTAACCTGTTGCAAGCGGGCTTTTTGACGCTCCAACGCCTCTTTTTTGGAGTTAATAATGGCGCGGCGATCGGCGATACCTGCGGCATTTTGTTGCACTTCACTGAGATGGGCATCCACTTCTTCCTGCTCACCATTAAGGCTTTCCTGCAAGGCCTGTTGGGCATCACAGGATCGTTGCATCACCTGGTATTGCTCAAAGCGTTTTAGCGCCGCTTCCTGGGCCATAAGTTGCTCATACAGAGCATCGCGCTCGGCCTGTTTACCGGCGACATCGGCGGCAACGTCACGCTGGGCCTTGAGGTCGTTCAGTGAGCGCTCAAGGGATGCCAGCTGCTCGCTTAGTTGCGCCTTATCGGCGCCGCTTTGCATCTGTACTACCGGCAGCTTCTTCAGGGAGATGGTCGCGCCCGGTACCACCAGCTCACCGCCGCGCACGGCCTGGCTTAGCTCGGATAAAAATGCGCCAAAGGCATCTTCGTCTTCAATGTTGATCTCGCCGCCATTGCTGGTGGCAAAAGACAGCAGATCCGGGTTAAGGATGCGCGAAATTTCTTCCACTTCTTTGAGCGATAAGTCCTCGCGCATGCGGGTAAAGAGGTTGTACTCCAGGTTTTTCAGCTGAAGTTTCAGGCTCTTGATCTGCTTTTGCGTCTCTTTAATACGAAAATCCAGGGTATGCAGGCTCTGGCCCTCGGCGCTTTTAAGCGAGTGGGACAGGGCTTCATACTCTTGTTTAAGCGCTTTTAGCTCGCTTTGCAAGGTGGCGCTGTTGGTCAGCTCAAACTCAGTATGCAGGGCGTCGAAATCGTTAAACCAGGCCGCCAGCTCGGTGAGCTTGCGCTCAATATCCCGTGATTGTTGCACGTAGAGGCGCTGCTTTTGCTCGAATTCTTCCTTCTCCTGAGAGATTTCTTCAAGCTGCTCGGCCAAGGTGGCGTGCTGATCCTCATAAAAGGTATCGAACTCTGCCAGGGCCAAGTCGATTTTCGGCGCATAGGCACCTAACTTGCCTTTTAGGGCACTTTGGTGCTCCAACATACTTTCCAGCGCGGCGATGGGCTCTTGCATGGTTTCCAAGGCATTGAGTTCACGACGGGCGCGATTAACCTTGTCGAATGCCCGCTGCCAGACCTCATAAAAGTCGACGTTAGCGTTGGACATATGGCGCTCAAACACACGCATCATAAAGCGTTTTACATCGCTGGCGCCGAGCTTGTGCAGGTTAAGCATGCGACGGAAGATTTCTTTATAGGTGGCGGCGTCGCTGACATTATTGAGCGGGATCATGCGCAGGTTGATGTCGCCATCGAACGGCGTTGCGCCGCCTATCAATAAGGCATTGAGTTCCTGCGCCTTGAGTTCGATGGGGCTAAAGCCCTTGCCCTTAAGATGATTGAACAAGCGGGTGTATTTGACGATGCGCTTGTTATCGGTAAAGTCATCGAGGTTCAGCGCGCCGTTATAACAAAAGAACTGATGGGCAAAGCCGGCTATTTTGCCAAGGCCCGCCACACCTATGACCACCTTGCCATGGGGCAGGTCGGCCTCAAGCAAGATATAGGACTGGTCGGAATTAAAATAGAATTTGCGGGTTTCTTCTAAATCATGGCCATCCCATTCGGTCAGGCGCAAGTCATTGATAAGGGGAAACTGCAGGGCGTTTATTACCGAGCTTTTACCCGTGTTGTTTGGCGCGCAAATAGAGCTGCTTTTATCCAGCGGGATCACGCATTTGGCATAGCCAGCGGTATTTAACAGGGCTAGTTTACTCAGACCGTGTAATTGCTGCATTTATAGCTCCTCGGCGCTTTCAAGCGCGTCTTCATTTACTTCTAACAGGGCATCGAGATAGCGGTGAATGGGGGCGAGTAAACGAAACACGCTTTCCTTGTCTTTGGCCTTGGCCATTCCCAGGCGCACCATGCGCATCAGCACATCCTTGCGTAAGTCGGTGCCGGAGAAGATCTCCAACTGGTCATAGAGCACCTTGTTGTGTAACACCAGCTCCTGACACAGCTCCAGGTCGACGTCTTTGTCGAACAGCGCGCGCATGGGATCCTGGCCCTGGTTGGCGTAGTGCTCGATCAGGGTATAGATAAAGAGCGCAATGGCTCGGGAGATCTTACCCATGTTGGCGGTGCCTTCATCTGTGGCAAAATGGAAAAAACCACGGGCATCGTGCACCAGGGTGTGACCTAGGGCACTAAAGAGGGCGGCGTATTGCTCTTGTTGTTGGTCGAGCTCCTGCCAGGCAAGGTTGTCCTGCTCGCTGATATGATAGCCGCTGACCAGTTTTTTATTGATGTAGTGCAGCTGGGTAAGCTGGGTTAAGTCTATGTTGGTCATAATTCTTCGCTACTTTTTGTTGTTGTCGCATCACTGGCATCGATAAAGGGATACAAGGCAAAGCGCTTGCCGGCGATGGTTTTAGTTTCAAGCCGTTCGCTTTGACTCAGGGTCAGCGAGGGATCGTTAATCAGTTTTTGATACAGGTATAACAGCTCGTCGGACTCCAGCTCAGGATAATGGGTATCGAGCACATCAATAAGCTGCTGCTTACGGGCTTTGCTGTTGCCCTTGGCGGGTTTAAACAGGGCGCGAACATCTCTGAAGCTGGGAATATTTGGGGCGCGATAGGGCTCGGCAGCGCTGGCGTCGGGCATTTCAAAGTCATGCTCTTCAAACTCGCTTAGCCCGGCCATATAGGCCACTAATTGTGCATTACTGCCGAGTTGGTGATGCATGGGCTCGCTGGCAAAAAACGGCTGATGGGCGCTCATCACGCTATCCAAACCGCGCTTACGAATAAGCCCCAGTATCTTGGCGGCCTGGCGGGTGACTAGGGTGTTTTGTCTTAACTCTTCGCGCAGTGGCATCAGCATGTCGGCACTTTGGCGCAGACTTTCGCGGCCAATATGGTGCATATCGAGGATGCGGGTGCGCAGCTGTTCCAACATGCGAATGGTATTGGCGTCGCGGCCGCTTTGTTTTAGGTGCAACAGGTGTTCGGTAAGGCTCAGCTCAATGGTGTCGAAGCAAATTTGAAAGGCACCGCTGATATCGAGCATTTCCAGCATGGGTTCTATGTATTCGTCAAAGGCTTCAATCACCGCCTTATAACGCTTGCTCAGAGACATGCTTGAACCATTGGCCTTGGCTTGCTCAACCAGATTGTAAATGGCGTTTTCATTGTGCTGGTAGAGTTTGACGATTTTACGTACCCGTTCATCCATAATCCGGGTGTAGCGACTGATATCACCGTAATCATCATCACCGACCGCCTTGGTGAGCTTAGCGCTTAAGCGCTCTAAGTCGTCCACTAAAACATGAATTTCAGCGGCCACGCCCAAGCTTTCATCTTGCAATAAGTAGGCGGCAAAATCACTCACCGCACGGTTGATTTCCAATTGCGATGATTTTGCTAAGGGAACAAGAATGTCTTGGCTAAGCAGGCGGTTGGTTTCTTTGTAAATCTGAGCGCCGGAATAATGAGGAAAGTGCCGCTTTATGATGCTTTGCACTTCCTTGATGCTAAAGTCGCCCATTTTGAAACGTTTCATCAGGGTCTCAAGCACCGGCCATAGCTCAGTCAGCGTATTGAGCACGCGTTTCGCTATTATCATTATGTTGTTTCTTTGTGCTTGGCAATAGGCAGGGATTATAACTAAAGGTACAAAAGGGGAAAATAGCTTTTCACTGTTACATTATCTTTACGAAAAGCGTTGTATTTGGTTGACAAAAAATATGTAAAGAAATTGTCACTTACAACGAATTGGTAATAGCTCCTTGGGCATATGAATGTTAGAATTCGCGCCGCTTGCAGACTGTAATTGTCTGCAATTAACCCATGGTATCGCTAAGTTTGTTATTTGTACATCTGGGTGTAATTTGTACCACCAATAAACTTAGCCGTACTTTTTTAAATCGCTTGTCGCAAGGAATAATACTCAAAATGGTCAGTGCGCTCATCTTGACGCTCATTGCCGTGGCGTTTGTGCTTATTGTTGTGGAAGACGTCATCCATGTAAATAAGGCTAAAACCACGCTTTTTTTCGGCACTTTGTGCTGGATTATCCTCTTCATCTCGCCCCTTCACGGTCATTCCCTTGATCATATCAAAGATGAACTTAATGAGAACATTTTAGAAATAGCGACCTTGTGGCTGTTTTTAATGGCGGCTATGACCTTTGTTGCCTATCTCAACTCTAAAGGGTTCATTCAAAATTTGGTACAAAGGGTACTGCCAAGTAAGATTAGCGAGCGCAAGCTGATGTTCCTTATTGCTGGTTTTGCGTTTTTATTCTCATCGATTTCCGACAATATTACCGCGACCTTAGTATCGCTGGCTGTCGTGATGTCGTTGAAACTTGATGGCCGCAAGCTGGTAAAATACGCGACCTTGATTATCTTTGCGGTTAACTCCGGCGGCGTGTCGCTGATCACAGGTGACGTAACCACCTTGATGATCTTCTTGGCCGACAAGGTGACCATAGGCAATCTGTTGTTATTGATTGCTCCAGCAGCCTTTAGCGTACTGGTGCTGGCGACCTTGTTATCGATGAAGATGCGCGGCACGGTGACCTTTTCTCTAGGCGAGCGCAAACCCATAGAAAAAACCGACATTACCATAGCGGCTATTTTTCTTTCGACAATCGTCGGCACCCTGACCATGAGTGTGCTGTTTCAAATTCCGCCCCTGTTGACGTTTTTATTCGGTCTATCGCTGATGTTCCTAACGGCGCAATTCTTGATGCGCAAAAAGGACGTAAACAAGCAGATCATCGACTATATCCGTGAGATTGAGTACGACACCTTGTTGTTCTTCGTGGGTGTATTGTTACTGGTTGGCGCTCTAAAAGAAGTGGGCGTGCTGGCCCAGTTTACTCATCTGTATGAGGTGTTAGCGCCAAGTCAGGCCAACTACCTGATGGGTCTACTGTCGGCAGCGGTCGATAACGTACCTTTAACCGCGGCACTGCTTAAAGCCGATATTCATATGGATACGCAAAACTGGCTTGCATTTACCTATGCGACCGGTGTAGGTGGCTCCATGTTAGTAATAGGTTCGGCGGCGGGTATTATCGCCATGAGCAAGGTGCGCGATTTAACCTTCGGTAGCTACCTGCGTAATAGCTTCTATCTTTTGATAGCTTATTCTGTGGGTTATGTGGGCGCTTTCTACATGGGTTCATTCGTGTAACGGCGACAGCATCCGCATTTTCTTTAAAGACCATCTGGGCTTAAACCCAGGTGGTCTTTTTGTTTGTTTACTGCCGTTGCTCACACACATTAGTACAATTAAAATTCTATCGACCATTGCCGCGAGCTTAAACTTACAGCACTATTAACGTATTAGGTAACTTATTGACCAGGTTAATAAAGGTGACTTATGCGTATTGCGGTTTTTGGTGCCGGTTCAACGGGGTGTTATTTGGGCGCGTTATTAAGCGCGGCACAGCTTGATGTATCCCTGATATGCCGGGCACGGATTAAAGACGCCATTATTGCTAATGGCGGCATTCATATCAGTGACTACCAGGGGCTGGATAAAACTGTGATGCCGGATGAGCTTATCACCGAGCCTGGCGAGCAGCTGTTTGATGTGGTTTTTGTCACTTTGAAGTGCCATCAATTGCCCCAGGCACTGCCCCAACTGCTGGCTATAACCCATAAGTCTTCCGAGCTGGTCTTTATGCAAAATGGCCTAGGTAGCTTTGAGGCAATCCAAGATAGGCTAGCGGAGCGCACCTGTGTGTTTGGCATTACCCCGTTTAACGTATTGCAACAGGGCGCGCATTTTCATAAGGGCACCGAGGGCGAATTTGTATTTGCTAAAACCCCAGGCACGGAGCATATCGCCAAGACTTTGCGTGAGCACGGCTTTAACTGCGAATTAAAGGCGCAGATGACGCCAGTGATCTACGGCAAGCTGCTGTTAAACCTTAATAACGCCCTTAATGCGGTGGCGGATATGCCCATCAAGCAGGAGCTGGAAAATAAAGCCCTAAGAAGGGTGTTGGCGGCGGCCATGAAGGAATGGCTGGCGGTATGTAAGGCCATGAACATTGAGCTGGCGCAATTTACCAAGGTTAAACCTGCCTTAGTGCCCCGTGTGTTGAGCTTACCCAATTGGTTATTTAGGCGCCTTGCCTCGGCCATGTTGGATATCGACCCCAAGGCGCGCTCGTCCATGTGGGAAGATATTCAGGCGGGACGCAAAACGGAAATCGCCTATCTCAACGGCGCCGTGGTCGCACTTGGTCAGCGCCACGGGGTAGCCACCCCCGTAAATTCGGCCATTGTTGCCTGTATTGAAAAGTTAGAGCGGGGCGGTGTTGTTAAGCTTGGCGATTTGCTGCTGGCCAGGAATACCAATTCACTTAAATAGCTAATCATTCTAGCGGGCTAAATATCATGCTCACTGTGTTGGAATTTTTCGATGTAGAATAACTACATAATAAAAATTCCGCCTTGTGATCATATCATTTATCCAGCGCTATCTCTGATCACATACTTAACAGAATTGGTATAAGCAAAAATTAAGTGCCCATGCTCGACCTAAGGGTGATTGACATCCAGCCATCCAAACGTTAAATTCCTAGCTCGGGTTTGCGGATCATGCCGTAAATCTGTAGCAGAAGAGGTGCGATAGCTAGGTAGTAGACGCGAGGCAGACGTAGGCCAACGACCGTTTATGAGGGAGACTATCGCCGAGGAAGTACATTGCTCGTCACAATGGCTTTCGGTTCTTGAGGCTGAATCCTCGGAACTGTCACCTGTTTGGGTGGAGGGCTTCTGGCAATGGACATACCTTTCTTTTAGTCTTGCCAAGTTCTCCTGATTGTATTTGAAAAATAAGCTATTTTTCATCTCGGAGAGAAAATGAATCAGGAATTTACCGTCGCCAAATTCGGCGGCACCTCAGTAGCCGATCATGCAGCGATGAGCCGTTGCGCCGATATTATTGCTGCCGACTCACACGTGCGCATCGTGGTTGTTAGTGCCAGCGCCGGGGTTACCAATCATCTGGTGGCCTTGTGTCAAACTGGGCTTAGCAATGAAGAGCGCCAAGCGCATATTGATGGTGTTATTGCCATCCAGCTCAATATTATTGAGTGCCTGAGTCTGGATGCGGATCTTGCCCATGGCTTCGATACTACCCTCAATGATTTTAAACACAGCGCCTCGCACTCTACGCAAAACGTGCCACTAACCAATGTCCAGCGCGATGAGTTGCTTAGTTTCGGCGAGCGTTTATCTTCGTATTTATTTACCCAGGTGCTGCGTGATAAAGGCGTGGCCTCAAGTCGCTTTGACGTGCGCTCGGTACTTAAAACCGACAGCCAGTTTGGTAAGGCGCAACCGGATATCACCCAAACTCGAATTAGGGCTCAGGCTGAGTTGGTGCCACTGCTTAGCGAGCAGGTGGTGGTGACTCAGGGCTTTATTGGCTCAGATGAATACGGTGAAACCACCACCTTAGGCCGTGGCGGCTCGGACTACAGTGCGGCCCTGTTGGCGGAGGCCTGTGGTGCCAGTAATATTCATATTTGGACCGATGTAATAGGTATATACAGCACAGATCCGCGTTTGTGTAATAAGGCCAAGCCGATTGCCCACCTGACCTTTGACGAGGCCGCGGAAATGGCAACCTTCGGCGCCAAGGTATTACACCCGGCGACTATTTTACCGGCTGCGCGCAGCGGTATTGGCGTATTTGTGGGCTCCAGCCAGGACCCGCAAGGGGGTGGTACCTGGATTGAGAAGGTGCCCAGTAGTGAATTGATCGCCGGCGTACGGGCCGTGACTCAGCGCAAGAACCAGCTGCTATTGACGCTGAAAAGCCCGGAAATGCTCTTGGCCAGTGGTTTCTTGGCGCGGGTGTTTACTATCCTCAGCGAATATAAAATTTCTGTTGATCTGGTCACGACTTCCGAGATCAGCGTTGCTGTTACCCTGGATAATGCGCCGAACGCCAGTCGCCCCGAGCTTGATCAGGAAGCGCTGGAGCGTTTAGGTGAGTTTTGTCATGTCAGCGTGGAAACCAATCTTGCCTTGGTGGCCCTAATTGGCTCTGAGATTCAGCTGCGCCAAAGCGAGCTAAATCTAATGCGGGTGCTGAGCGGCTTTGATATTCGCCTGATCTGTCATGGCGCTTCAAAGCACAACCTGTGCTTCTTGGTAGAGCAAGGACAATCGGATCAGGTGGTGCAGGCTATTCACCAGCAGCTGCTGGAGCAAGCCTGATCACTTCTACCTCGGTTTTGGCGGTGATCAAACTAAGATCAAATTGCCGCCATTGCTGACAATAAACCTGTGCCGGGCAGCGTTCAAGCAAGGGTAGTATAGGCTGGCTAAGCAGCGTACTGATACTTTGTTTAGCGGCCTTGGCATAGGCTTCTTTTAACGTCCACACTCGAAAAAAAGTATCGACGTTATTGCCTATATCCCGCGCTTCCACCTCAGGGTAAAAATGTGCCGCCAGCTTTTCAAAGCGCCGGTTTGCATCTCGCTTTTCGATATCCACGCCCAATAAAGATTGCTGGCCCTGAGTTATGGCCACGGCAATATGGCCGTGGGAGTGACTGATCACCACATTAATATCCAATAACTGCCCGTCGATAAACAGCTGCAGGGCTCGTTCCTGTTCGTTAAACACACTCTGCCAACTTGTCAGTGGCGCCTGCGCGTATTGAGGAAAGAGGCGCTGTGCCAGGGTCTTGATAAAATAGCGGCTACTTAGGTATTCGCGCTTGGCCTGGGGTTGTTTACGCCTGTTGAGCACCTCGAGTTCACCTGGGTGCAGATGGGCTTCATCGAGCTCAATGGCGGCACTGAGACTCAGTAAGACTTTTTCCGATATCGGCACAGATGGCGTGGCCTTTGGTAATGCGGGAAAGCGATAAGCTGCATTAAACATGGGATGAATGGTCCGATATGGTTGGCGGCGACTACTTTGTTAATGGTAAGTGTGGTTTAATAGCGGCAAAACAATAACAGATATCAATAAGAATGACGAATAATCGTGACGGCTTTCAAAGTCGCATAGGATTTGTGCTGGCGGCTGCCGGCGCCGCAGTGGGTTTAGGAAATATATGGGGATTTCCAACTCAAGCTGCAAACCACGGAGGCGGAGCCTTCCTACTTGTTTACTTTATCGTAATTTTTGCCCTGGCATTGCCGGCGCTCTTTACCGAGTTATATTTGGGCTATGCGGCGCAAGCCAACCCGGTGCAGGCGCTTAAACGTGCCTGGCATACCAAGGCTCCAAAACTCGGTGCCGGCGCCGGTTATCTTGGCCTTGGCGGCGCCGTGGTGATGCTGAGCTTCTATTCTATCGTTGCCGGTTGGATGCTGGCCCATGCCTTGGCACCGATAGCGCAAATGCTGGACCTGCCTAAGGTCGCCGAATTTCTAAGCAATGACTCCCTGACTCGTAATCTGGTCTTTACACCCTTGATGCTGCTGCTGACCGCCAGCATTATTTTGCAAGGGGTGAAGTCCGGCATTGAGGCCTGGTCGCGACGCCTTATGCCCTTATTGCTGGTGCTCTTGGTGGGGCTGATCTTCTATATTGGCTCCCTTGATGGGGCGGCCGAAGGCTTTGCCCATTATCTTAAGCCCGACTTTGATAAAGTCTGGGATGCGGACTTAATTATTGCCGCCATGGGACAGGCGTTTTTCTCCCTGTCGCTAGGTGTGGGCTGTATGATGATTTACGGCTCCTACCTTAAGCCCGGCGCTAACCTTGGCAAATTAACCTTAAGCGTGGCCGCACTCGACACCTCGGTGGCGTTTTTAGCCGGTTTGTTGATTGTTCCAGCTATTTTTGTGGCCAGCCATAACGGCGTTGAAGTTTTTGCCAACGGTAAGCTGATCGGCGAAGGCCAGCTTATCTTTGCGGTCTTGCCGCAGTTGTTTGAGGCCATGGGCGCCATGGGCCTAGTGATAGCTTTAGCGTTTTTCGTGCTGATGTCTATCGCGTCTGTAACCTCAACCATTTCTTCGACCGAGATCCCGGTGGCCTTTTTGGTTGAAAATCATGATATGGACCGCAAGCGCGCGACCGCCTTGGTGACCTTAGTGGTGGCCATAGCCTCAGGCACCATCATTATGAACTTTGACTGGCTGTTTGGCTTGGTGATCCAGGTCTTTACCCAGTACCAGTTGCCACTGATGGGCTTGTTCTACTTCCTTACCCTGGGCTGGGTGTGGAGCCGCGGCAATAAACTGGCTGAGTCGAACCATCCGGGCATTAAAGCCCTGTTGTGGTATATCCGTTTGGTGTGCCCAATTTTGATGACCGCCGTGTTTATTAATGTAGCGCTGAAATAATCCTACAAAGCCAACTAGAACGAAAAAAGGGATATGCTGTCATATCCCTTTTTTTTGTGCCTGCTGAAAAGCTTAAGGCCTACATATCGAGTACCTGATTGGTCAGGGCCTCGCCCTTGGCGAATTGGCTGAGGTTAAAGTAAGTGGTTTCCACTATCTGTGCCAGCGCTTCCTGGGTAAAAAAGCCCTGATGGCCAGTGATCAACACATTCTTAAAGGTGAGCAGGCGGGCAAACACATCGTCTTGAAGAATTTCTTCCGATCTGTCTTTAAAAAACAATTCAGATTCCTGCTCATACACATCTAAACCCAAATAACCGAGTTTTCCGCTTTTTAGGGCGCCGATACAGGCCTTGCTATCGAGCAAGGCGCCGCGTCCTGTGTTGATCAGCATGACGCCGGGCTTCATTGCTGCCAGGGCGGACTTATCGATTATATGATGGGTTTGCTCGTTGAGTGGGCAGTGCAGGCTGATAATATCGCTGTTGGCCAGCAGCTCGCTTTGCTGCACTAGGGTAAAGGCACCTGTAGGGGCGGCCGGGTCGCATACCAATACCTTGGCGCCAAAGCCGTTTAAAATCCTCACCATGGCCTGGCCGATTTTACCGCAGCCGATAAGACCCACGGTTTTATTGTGCAGGTTAAAGCCAAGCAGGCCGTTGAGGTCAAAGTTCTCCTCCCGCACCCGGTTATAGGCCTTATGAATTTTACGCGACAGAGTTAAGATCAGCGCGATGGAGTGCTCGGCCACGGCCTCCGGGCTGTAGGCGGGCACCCGGGCTACGGTAATCTTGTGCTTTTTCGCCGCCGCCAAATCGACATTATTAAAACCGGCACAGCGCAGTAAAATTAGGCCGACACCATAATCGGCCAGCCTGGCTATGACCTCAGCGCTTAAGGTGTCGTTGACGAATACACAAACGGCATCAAAGCCTTTGCTGAGGGAGCAGGTATGGGCATTAAGGCTGACATCGAAATATTGGATATCGACATCTGTTGGGCAGAGTTCATTAAATGCAGTTTGTTCATACCTTTGCGAGCTGAATAGGGCTAATTTCATCGAGTTGACTCTCTATTACCGATCTAAGTGTATCGGGCTTGGTGCGTGGTGCGTAACGATTTACCAGCTGTCCTTGAGAGTTTATGAGAAATTTAGTGAAATTCCATTTTATTGCCCGATTTTGGGCTATACCACGGGTATGCTCTTTAAGGTAGTTAAACAGAGGGTGGGCGTCCGGACCATTGACCATCACTTTGCTAAACAGAGGAAAGCTCACATTAAAGGTGTTTTCACAAAATTGCTTTATGGTGGCGTTATCGGCAATTTCATGACGCCCAAATTGATTGCAGGGGAAGCCAAGAATAACCAGCCCCTGATGTTTATAGTCTTGATACACGCGCTCCAGTGCGCCGTACTGGTGGGTGAAGTTACAGCTGCTGGCGGTGTTGACGATCAGCACCACACGTCCTTGTAATTGTTTGAATGAATAGGGTTGGCCGTCGATAAGTGTGGCGTTGAAATGGTAAATACTATCCATTGAGTGCTCCCTTGCTAAAACCAGACGTTTTTAGCCTTTGCCTTTGATATACTGTGTGCGTTTTTTCGAGGCTAGCAGGCAAATAGGTCAGAAATATGTCAAAAAAATGTACCTTTATCGGTCTAGGGGTTATGGGCTATCCCATGGCGGGTCACTTACAACAAGCGGGATACGATGTTTGCGTGTATAACCGCAGCGCCGAAAAAGCGCAAAAATGGGTTGAGCAATACGGTGGACGCAGTGCGGCAACACCCGCACAGGCAGCCAGCGACGCCGAATTTGTATTCGTGTGTGTGGGCAATGACGATGATGTGCGTAGCGTGATTTACGGTGATGATGGTGCCCTTGCGACCATGGCGCCGGGCAGCTATTTAATCGATCACACTACCACTTCGGCGCTATTGGCCCGTGAATTAGGTGAAGCGGCCAAAGAAAAGCAGGTGGCCTTTATCGATGCACCGGTTTCCGGTGGTCAAGCGGGCGCCGAAAACGGTGTATTGACCGTGATGTGTGGCGGCGAGCCTGAAGCGTTTGCCGCGGTGCAGCCGGTGATGGCACCGTTTAGCCGTTTTAGCGAATTGCTCGGTCCCATCGGCAGTGGCCAGCTATGTAAAATGGTCAATCAGATCTGTATCGCCGGTGTGGTTCAGGGTCTGGCCGAAGGTTTACACTTTGCCAAAAAAGCCGGCTTAGACGGTGAAAAAGTAGTGGAGACCATTTCTAAAGGCGCGGCAGGCTCTTGGCAGATGGAAAACCGCTACAAGACCATGTTGCAGGGTGAATACGAGTTTGGCTTTGCCGTTGACTGGATGCGCAAAGACTTGGGCATCGCCCTGGATGAGGCGCGTAACAATGGCGCGACCCTGGCGCTGACGGCCTTGGTTGACCAATATTATGGCGATGTACAGGCCATCGGCGGTAATCGTTACGACACCTCCAGCCTGTTGGCGCGCTTGGAGAAGCTAAACCCTAGCGACTAAGCTGGGTTTGCTCTTGCGCCCAGGCCGTTTTTTACAGGCTTTGGGCGTAATGATACAGGGCTTTGAGTACCGCCATATTGCGCTCATTGCTCTCGTTTTCATGCACCAGATTTTCAAGGCTGAGCATAAAGTCCTGAGCATTAATAGACGGGCTGTCTTCTCCGTGCATTAGTTTGTTCTGGCAGTATTTACGCCATGAATCCAGCTCCGCTGGGGTCAGACTTTCCGGCCAGTTACGGGCGCGATAACGAAACAGCATGGTGGCGAATTTCGGGTCTTCAAAGTCCAGCTCCAGGTTCCCCAGCTCCAGCGGTGAGGTGCTGCGGATCACATCGAACTTGGCCTTATCGCCATTGCTGATAAAGCCACTGTATAGCTGATAATCCACATTGGTGGTGGCGGCAAATTCACGGCTTTCATTAAATACCTCGGCCACCTTGTCACGCAACTCCGGATGCGCCTTTAAAAACTTCAAATGCTCCAGGCATTGCTCTCTGTCTATGCCCAGACGTTCGGCGTTTTCCGGCAACAGGGTTTTTGCCGGCGCGAGAATAGGGCACTTGTTTACATGCACCAGTTTTAAGCCAATGGGCGCCTGACCTTCGGGCAGCTCGTCACGGCGGGTATAAAGGTACTCGCGCAGCTGTTCGACGGATAAATCGAGCAAGGGCTGCGGATCTTGCGTCAGGTTAAAGCAGACCACGGCGTTTTTGTTGCTCGGATGAAAGCTCATGGGCGAAATCCAGGTGGTGCAGCCCTGCGTTGCCGGAATACGCGACGAGGTATGCACTAGGGGCGTCATATTGAATACGTCCACCATCTGCAACAGCGCTTTTTTATGGCGCAGGCCGAAAAAGAAGTGGTATAGCTTGGGCTGGCGCTCTTTAACCAGCTTGGCTAGGGCAATGGTGGCCTTAACATCACTTAAGGCATCGTGGGCATCGGCGTGCTCTATGCCGTTGGCCTTGGTGAGTTCTTCTAGGCGAAAGCTGACGCTGCCGTCTTCCTTACGCGGCCAGTTAATACCCTCAGGGCGTAGCGCATAGCAGGCGCGCACCAAATCAATAATGTCCCAGCGACTATTGCCGTTTTGCCACTCTCTTGCATAGGGGTCGTAGAAGTTACGATACAGGGTGTAGCGAGTGACCTCATCATCGAAACGAATACTGTTATAACCGGCCACACAGGTGTTGGGCTGGCTGAATTCTTCGTGGATCTTGGCAATAAACTCCGCCTCGCTCAGGCCGTGGCGCAGCGCATGTTGCGGGGTAATGCCTGTGACCAGGCAGGCCTCGGGATGAGGTAAATAATCCGGCGCCGGACGACAGTATTCAATCAGCGGCTCGCCGATAATATTCAGATCGAGATCGGTACGAATACCGGCAAACTGGCTCGGCCTGTCTTTTTGCGGGTTCGCCCCCCAAGTCTCATAGTCGTGCCAGTAGATTGTGCTCTGCTCGTCGCCGTTATGCGCCATTGTCGATCCTTTAGCCTAACTTGTCTGTAACCGCGTAACTGCATGTTACTTATGATTTCCGTCATTATTACATAGCAAGTCATAGTCACAAAGTGTGGAGTTGTGCTTGGCGGTGGGATTAGCAAGCAGTGATATTATCAGCGACTCATAATATGCCTGCCGCATACAAATTAGTGAAGCAACTCTGGATTGGTGGGATTACAGTTAAACGCAATAAAAAACCGTCAAAGTATTAACTTTATCAATGATGTCTATTGACAATAAATTGATATGTTGAAATGTTAAACGCTGATTATCAAGTAGATAATGATGAAAATTATAAAAGTATCTTATTAACTGTCGGCATTATTGCTACCAACAAGCAATGGAACATTTAAGTGTCAGAATGCATGTGGTGTGGACGGTGATGGAAATGTCACAGACGCATTGGGCGTAAAGTAGGAATGCTTATTGAAGAAGCGGACAAGATAGAATAAGCCGCTCTTAAAAAGATACATGATAAGTTACGCTGTATTATCATGTTTTCTCATTTCATATAAGGAAGTATTAATGAACCGTAAAACACCAGCCGTTATTCTAGCTTCACTTTTATTAGTTGCATTAGTGTTTTTAATCGCTTTTGATTTCAATGAACAGCCGCCGGTTGCTTTGAATATTGTTGAACAGGATTTAAGTTCAAATATGCAATCGACTCATAAAGATAATGCCAGGAGCTCAGAGCTTTTAATCGAAGATACTCAGGATGGCAGTTTATCGACGCTTCAAAAAGTAAATAGCGAGGAACAACACCAGCTAAAGCCAGAAGATAACGACATTCAAACCAAAGACCAAGTTAAGCCTAGTCTTGATAGTTTTGATGAATTGATTACTGAAGCGGATGGAAAACTCTACATGGACTCGGCTCCCATCGACTCAATGGATAGAGAGCAGTTATCTTGGTTTATATCTAGCTTGCCTAACACAATGACCCAAGCTCGTTCGGTGGATGTTATGGAAAATCTTAATCAAGAAATTGTAAATTACGCTACCGAAGCTGACGGTATATTTATTAATGATATGCAATGCTCAGATATGATCTGCGGTGTTATGTTCGAGTCCAGAGACAAGTCGTCAGTAAAGACCGCATTATCTGAACTTTCATCTTCAGATTCATTTAATAACAATACGCATGGCGGTGTACTGAGAATTCTTGAGGAAAATGGAACTTTCTATGGCGTAATAGTGACACCAATTACAGAGTCAAATATTTTAATACGTTAAATGTCAATTATTACCAGCTAGGCTAGTAAGTAAGGCACCCATTCCCAATATAATAATTCTAGTTAACTTAGAGCCTTACCCTCGGTTAGCTGGATAGCGCCAGGTAAGCCTTTAGCAAGCGAAGTGACAATAAGAGATTTAGGAAGTTTCAAGGATGACAGGGATACACAATGTTAAAGCGAATAAAGGTTTGTTTGTCGTTTTCCTCCTTATCGCACTATATCTTTCAGGGCCGGCTTTTGCCGAAGAAAGTTATAAACAACTCACTTTGGCTAACGGTGTTGAAGTCTATTTAATCTCAGATCCTGTGGCGCCTGTCTCGGCTGCATCTTTGATAGTTCAAGCGGGTTCGGGTGATGATCCCGAACATCTAGCTGGGCTTGCGCATTTGCTAGAGCACGCCGTACTCTTAGGGAGCAAAGAATATCCTCAACTAGGTTCATTCAATCATTACTTTAAAAAGCACAATGGTTGGTCAAACGGTTCAACAAGAACGGATCACACCCGATACCACTTTCAAGTTAATAACAGCGAGTTTGAGTCGGCGGTAAATAGACTCGCCGATGCAATTGAAAACCCGATTATCAATGACAGCATCATGACAACGGTAATAAAGGCTGTGGATGACGAGTTTTCGGGGAAATCGATGGATGAGTGGCGTGGCACCCTTGAAGTCATCAAGGGAAGAATGAAAGAAGGTCATACTGCCGCTAAGTTTGATGTTGGTAATAAAAGCATATTTGATAAATTCCCAGACAACCTACAACAAGAGTTAGTTAACTTTCATCAAACGTACTATGTTGGTACCAATATAAAGGTGGTGCTTTATTCCAACCAGCAAATAGCGGAGCTTGAGAGGGTAGCGCTAGAGGAGCTTTCGATAATTAGAAAAGGGCTTGCAAACAATAGATCAGATAAGGGCTTGGTCTGGGAGCGCCCAAAACTGAATTTAGTTAATGTGAAATCCAGAGGAACATCGAAATCTTTAGATGTTTTATTTCCAATCCCGTCTAAGTATTTTTATGAAAAAAACAAAGTTAACCAGTTAGTCCTCAACTATCTAGGAACAGAAACCCAAGGCTCTTTGTATCAGCACCTGTATGATCAGGGCTTGATCACTTCGCTTAACGTGAATTTATTGGGTGACGCTGACTACGGTCTGCTTGATGTGTATTTAAAGTTGACTGACAAAGGCTTACAGAATACTGATTTAATCGTCAACGAGCTATTTACCTATATTGCTTACCTACAACACTCTGAAGAGCTTTTGCGGTATTTTCTGGAATTGAAATATCAAGCACAACTGAGTGCTCGCCAAGAATTGGATATTGAACCGGGCGACAGAGCGTCTTTGATTAACGAAAGGATGTTCTATCTTCCCGTAAATGCGTGGATAGATGAGTCAAAACTCTACAAACCGCAGTATGTTACCTCGGATGACATCAATAAATTTAAGGGGTTCTTATCCACGGAGAATGCTTTGATTGTTAAAACATCTCCCGAGGCGAATACAGACAAGATATCGCCTATCTATAAACTCCAATATAAGCTCAAAAATATAAAGCTTATAAAGAACGACCTTGAGAATAAAACAGCTTATTCGCTGCCACAGGCCAATCCCTTTCTTAATCCCGAGTACAGTGAAACCCCAGCTCGACCCGAGTCGACGTTATCTGAAAAACGCTACTTTCAGGGGCATGATTTAGATATATGGGTTGAGAGTGGTTCACATCAGGCTGAGGTCATTTCTTCTTTGAGTATTTTTGCATTTCGCGAAGATTTGGAAGCTGATGAGGCGTCCTACCTGAACAGGGTTATCAAGACCAAAGCGCTCATGTTTGAATTAAGCGACTTTCTCTATCATGCCCAAAGCGCGGGCTATAAAGTGAGGATCAGCGCAACATCTCAAGGCTACAAAATAGATGTATCAGGTAATTCAGTGCATTTTGAAAAGATCATTAACACCATTTTGCACCAAGTCTACAGTAATGAAGTGTCACAGCCTGAATTTAACCGCGCCAGGGAAGCAAGCTTGGCTGCAGTTGACGGTATTTTGCAAGGGAGCCTGGAGTCCAGAGTCAGAAGGCGCATACAGGATGTAGTGAAAGCGCGGTTTTCCCTTACCAACGGCTCGCTGGATTATTTGCGCCGTGTTACTTTTGACGACTACACCCAGTGGCATCATTTGCAGCCAGCAAACTATAAACTTAGAGCGGTGCTAATTGGTGACTTTAACCAGAAACACCTGGCTCGGTACTTCAATACCAGCTCGTTAGAGCCCAAGGAGTTTAAAGCTCTTTCACCAAAACTCGAACTAAAAACAAGTCATCGTTTAAATAGCAGTTATGATGATGGCGTTTGTGCCCTTACCGTTGATTTACGGGATAATCCTGCCTTTGCGTACCTATTGAGCGCCATAATACGTAAAGATTTTTATAACGAACTGCGCAGTAAAAAGCAGCTTGGTTACTTTGTTTCTGCTGAACTAATAAAAGGGTGGGGAGGACCGTTTTTATCCTTCCAGGTACAGTCACCAAATTATGATTCTAAACAGCTTTGCAGCGAAACTTCCGTGTTCTTGGCAGGTTATCATGAGAGCCTAAAGAACATGGATGAAGGTGATTTCAACAAGATGAGAGCCTCGGTGCGTACCGCGCTGTTAACCCCCTTTGCTAATGTGCATAAACATCAAGCTGTGCTGAATGAGGAAGTTATCGGTGGCTTTGCCGCTCGAGAAGAAATAGCTCAGCAATTGGCTTTACTCGATCAGGCTAGATTCCTTGCCCTGTATCAGAGCCTTATCTTTGAACAAAAGGCAGCAAGAATTAAGGTTACTGTGAATTAAGCTAATTATGATTTCAGCGCCAGCAGCAAATTGAACCTAAAACCTAGGCACTAAAAACTTAGGTTTATTATCTCTAGGAGCTATCGCCGGGCTCTGCATGTAACTCTAGATGCAATCATCTAACCCTACATGTTACTTATCTTTTTCGTCATTATTACATAGCCTCTCACACCCGCAAACCATGGGCTACACTTTGCTAGGACGTGAATAATAATTAACCAGGAGATATTTATGGAATTACACGGAAGCTGCCTATGTGGTGGCGCCAGCTACAGCGTCAGCGGTGAGGTGTGCGGTTTTTATCTTTGCCATTGTCACCGCTGCCAAAAAAGCACAGGCTCGGCTCATGGTGCCATCGTTTTTATGGATGCGGCCCAGCTTGATTGGTTACGTGGCGAACATTTATTGACTCGTTATCGTGTTGACGACAGCCGCCATGAAAAGTGTTTTTGCAGCGTATGTGGTTCATCATTGCCTTTGCTTGTGGAGGAGCGGGGAGTGGTGATGGTGCCCGCCGGCAGTGTCGACAATGGTGAGCTGCCCCAGCCCAATGCCCATATTTTTACTTCGCGCCAACAAGGGTGGCAGCAATACATTGCCTTGTTACCGGGTTATGAGGAATATCCGCCCAAAGAGAGCAACTAACTGAATACTGTCATTATTCTGTTATGTAACAATGATATAAGCTTCCCTAATTTTTTAGCATAAAGAATGGTGTTGCGGTCGTATGCAGTGGCCGTGACCTAGGAAGTAGTGTGCGTCTTATTCTTGTAGTTATGTTTTTATCTCTGCCAGCCTACGGCAAACTTGATGTCAGGCAGAGTACACAAAATTATCCCGTTTACGCCGATGTGCTTGGTGAGTTACTGAATACTTTGGATGCCGCGTCCCCGGTTAAGCGTGATGGTAAGGTAGAGCATGGTCATATCCAGCATCAGATTGGCTGGGAGTTTTTATTTAATGGCCGGACTCGTCAGTGCCAAGTGGAGAAGTTAACAACGACGGTGGAAATTGAATACACCTTACCCAGGCTCGATAGCTACAGTGAAGCGGTAAAGCAACTTTGGTCGCGCTGGTATCCGCATCTGGCCGAATATCAACGTAAGCAGGGCTTGATGATCATCGCCGCCGCCGAGCGTCTCGACCAAAAATTGGCGGCACTGCCTCAGATAGGTAATTGCCGCATCTTGAAAAAGCAAGCGCAGCGAATTGGTGAGCAGGTGCAAGGTGAATTGAGTTTAGCGCTGCGGCAATTGCAACAAGAAACTGAGTTTGGGCGCACCGAAAATGCCTGGCTGGTGGATCATTTAAACTAGCTTAAGGCATGAACTCCTTTTCTAGGCGCTCTCTACGCCCTTTTTATCTAGGGTCTGTTTATCTTTGCGGTTTACTTTATGTTCAATCTAAACGCATTCTGATGAATGTCATCACTGATTTATGTGGTTTAATTCATCCGTGAAGCTTGGTTACATCGCGCATCCATGCGCTCACCTCGCTAAGCTGCGAAGCATTGCTTCGGTCTTGCTCGCCTATGTTCATAGCGAGT
>NZ_PQCE01000082.1:0-603 GCF_002964725.1 Pseudoalteromonas sp. T1lg76 | reverse complement strand
TACCGCTCGACTTGCATGTGTTAGGCCTGCCGCCAGCGTTCAATCTGAGCCATGATCAAACTCTTCAATTAAAAGTTTTTTTGTTCCCACCCATAAAGAGTGAAGAACGGCGCTCATTGAATTCTGATTTTGATTCTTTCGAATCGAATTGACTGTGCTGAAACAAGTAAACTTGTTTCCGTTGGTCACTCAGGCCAGAAAGCAAAAAACCCGCTCATTGAGCGGGTTTTTCTGAATAGGAGCCTGGTGATGACCTACTTTCACATGGCAAATGCCACACTATCATCGGCGCTGTTCCGTTTCACTGCTGAGTTCGGCATGGGGTCAGGTGGGTCCAGAACGCTATTGTCACCAAGCAAATTGGTTACTAATCGCTGTTGCAATCAGTATTAAATTCGGAAAGCTGGCATGGGGTCAGGTGGGTCCAGAACGCTATTGTCACCAAGCAAATTGGTTACTAATCGCTGTTGCAATCAGTATTAAATTCGGAAAGCTGCTCTTTATTTCAAAGCAATAAGTAATGTGTCTACTTCAGTCTTTAATTTCTAACTTCTAACTTAACAGTCTCACACCATTTTGGTGTTGTATGGTTAAGCCTCACGG
>NZ_PQCE01000081.1:0-535 GCF_002964725.1 Pseudoalteromonas sp. T1lg76 | reverse complement strand
TCGTTCATATTCTGTTGCTAGTTCAGCTAATAATGTCGCCATTGTAGCGTGTTTAGCGCTAGGTTTTTACGCTTTTTTTGGCTAAAATCTCGGCCATGAAAAAACACCAATCTCCGAGTTCGGACAACGCCGAACTATCACAAGACGACATCGATTTATTTCGCCAAAGCATAGGCACGACCAAGCGGGTGAAAAACGACACAGTGCGTCTGACAAGCGGGCAAAAAAAGCACATAGGCGAGCGCCAACAGGTGCAGCGCCAAAGCAAAACCGAATTCTATTTTTCCGATGAGTACATACCCGATATAGATACCCAGGGTACGGTCAGCTATGTCAAAGAAGGTGAAGACAGATATCTGGCTAAACAGTTACGTCGCGGGGATTATGCACCTGAGCTTATCCTGGATTGCCACGGCATGAGCAAGGAAACGGTGAAGCTGGAACTGGCGGCGCTGATCAGTGCCTGCAAAAAGCAGCATGTGTCCTGCGCCTGTGTGGTACATGGCATTGGCGAGCGCATTTTAAAGCACAAGGT
>NZ_PQCE01000080.1:0-1114 GCF_002964725.1 Pseudoalteromonas sp. T1lg76 | reverse complement strand
ATAGTCAAGAAAACGACCCAATCGCGTGCTTTTGTCGCAAGATGAAAACGAGCAATAGCTATTTTTAATAATATTGGCAATAAGTTAACTCGTCTGTTAAAAATATATCATTCAGAAAAGTGAGCGGTAGCGTAGTAGAAAAACGCGCGATTCGCTCGCTATAAACATGTTAGGTGCAAAGGACGTATGCGCATATTATCTAGTTTCATTATTACAACTTCACTCTTTACAGGTATGGTTTGTGCCACCGAAGAACTGTTGGTGTATAAAATTTCTCCCGAGTGCATTGAAAGCATCTCTATAAATGAATCAAGCTTTAAGGGATATTGGAATATTAGTATTGAGTTAACCGCTTCTGAAGGTTTAAATTTAAATAGCATTACTCAAAAGAATCTAGGGCGCAAATTTGTAGTGGTAGATGCTCGAGAAAATGATATTGGTTTTCCATCAGCTACTTTGAAAGCACCGCTATCTAAAAATTTCAGAATGGCAGGCTTTGACTCTATAGATAAAGCGCAAAGTGCAAAAAAACAAATTTTAAATAATACAGGTGCGTGTGGTTTTGCACCTAACAAGCTAATAAATAAGGACTAAAAACAGTTTGCTGTTTTCGTTCCTCAACATTTTAGCAAACTATTTTGAGCTCATTATTAGGGCGTTATAAGTCTTAAGGTTGGATATGCCAATATTTGCTCAGGTACTGTTATTTGTCGGCTTTGCTTGCGTTTTGATTTCGACGGTACTGGTGTTCGTTTTTAAGCTCCCCAATACCAGTGCGCTTACCCTTTTGGCTAAAGGCAGTTTTGTTTTTCGTGATTTACAAGATTTTGTAAAAGTTAAGTGGGTAAAACCAATATATACAATTAGTTATGTTGGTTTAGGCTGTATATTAGTCGCAATATACAGTGTGCTAATAGTCAATGTATAAGACTTATAACAAAGCAATAATGAATGGGACGCAAAAAGCTTGGCTTGCGTCACTTCGTTCCTAATTTTAGCCAAGCTTTTATGCGCCCCATATTGCGGCGTTATGTTTAAAGGCATGATTCGATATTTAATTTTAAGTTTAGGTGTATTTATTTCTGGCTGTTCTCTATTCAAAATTGGAGAGAAT
>NZ_PQCE01000079.1:0-244 GCF_002964725.1 Pseudoalteromonas sp. T1lg76 | reverse complement strand
CGGGTTTTTTGCGTTTGTAGGTCGGTCTTTTAGGCCGACAATGCGGCATGGATCTGCACCTTGTCGGGGTAAACCCCGACCTACAACAGCCTTGTCGGCAAACCCTTACTTAAAAAACTCCCACAGCTATCTCTAGGCGAGGCTTTAGCCTTGCAAAAGCAGAATATTAAACCCGCTTGGATGTTGATCACAGAAGGCTGGTAAACAGAGCTGTTTTAACAATACTTCCCTGTAGCTTGGTTAC